>CAZPOZ010000726.1:0-1905 GCA_964588235.1 uncultured Planctomycetales bacterium | reverse complement strand
AGCGAGGCGCAAGTTCGAGGCGGGAACGTGCGACGCGCTGGGAGCCTGCGCGGGGGGCCTGCGCGGGGCGCCTACGGGAGGGGCAGCACGCGCTGGTCCGCGCCGGAGCCGACGAACGCCTCCAGGCCGGCCGCGCCGCGCCGCACGCCGAAGACGGAGAGGCCCTGCGGCAGCTCCACGGGGTCGGCCGGCTCCCCCGGCACGTGGGCCCAGCGCTGGCTGCGCCCCATGCCGCGCGCCAGGTCGAGGACCGTCACGTCGTGCCCCGTGCTGCGCACGAGCCGGCTCCAGACGGCCTCGGCGTCGGCGGCGCCGGCCAGCGCCAGGCGCAGGGAGGCGCCGAACGGCAGGTCGCCGAGCAGCTGCTCCTCGCGCGGGAGCGGCGCCTCGAGGGCCGCGGCCGCCAGCCCGTCGCCGCGCGCGCAGAGGAGGCCGCCCAGCGAGCCGGGCACGGCGAGCAGCGTCAGGGAGGGCGAGCCGTCGCGGGAACGGCGCGTGACCCAGGTCAGGGCCGGCTCGACCAGCGCGCGCCAGGGCCCGTCGGCGAGCCGCAGCGCGAGGCCGTGGGCCCCGGCCCGGCCCACGGCGCCCTGGAGCAGGCGCGGGGCGTCCTCGGTGAAGCGCAGCACGTCGGTGAGCAGCTCGGTGAGCAGCAGGGTCCTGACGGGCAGCGCGCAGCCCTGGCTGAGCCCCTCGAGCTCCTGGCGCAACGCCTCGGGAAGGCGCGCGAGCACGGGGTCCACCAGCACCAGGGCCGCACGGCGGCGCTCGCGGGTCGTCTCCGAGCCGAGGTCGCCGTCGGCGGCGAAGGCGGCCCGCTGCCAGGCCTCGTGCAGGGCCTGGATGCGGTCCTTGAGCAGGCGCCCCTGCCACCAGCCCTGCTCGTAGGGCGTGCCCTCGAGCATCAGGTGCGCGGGGCCGCCCCCCGGGACCCCGTGGAGCGCGCCGGAGCCGCCCACCGCGGGGCCGCCGCAGGCGGCCAGGAGGCCGAGGGCGGCCAGGGAGATCCGGGCGACCGGCGCCCGCCGCCGGCCGGGGAGGGGCCGTCGCGGGGACCGCGGGAGGGGGAGGGGGAACACGTCCAGGGGCTCCGGGGAGGCGGGCGAGCCTACCGCTTGGACCCCGCCGGCTGGTGCCTCCGTCCCCGCGCTCCTAGGATCGCCATCCCAGGAGTGCCCCCTGGCGAGCACCCACGTGGACCCCCTCCCCCCCAGCGACGACGCCCTGCTCGCGGCCGCGCGGGCGGGCGACACGGGCGCCTTCGAGGCGCTGTGCGCCCGGTACCGCGCCCTGCTGGTGTCGCGGGTGCGGCGCTGGCTCGGCGCGGCCCTCCAACGGCGGGTCTCGATCCAGGACGTGCTGCAGGAGGCCTACGTGGTCGCCCTGGGCCGGCTCGACCGGTTCGAGCCGGAGGGGGAGGGCGCGTTCGGCGCCTGGGTGGCGCAGATCGCGGAGTTCAAGGCCCGCGAGGCCGTGCGGCGCCACGCCCAGACGCGCAAGCGCGCCGGGCGCCGCGAGGTCTCGGTGGCGCCGGCCGTCCGGGAGGCTGCCCCGGCCCGCGACCCCTCGCCCAGCCAGGTGGTGGCGGCCGACGAGCGGGCGGCGGCGGCCCGTGCCGCGCTGGAGGCCCTGCCCGACGACTACCGGCACGTGCTCACCCTCGTGCAGGTGAACCACCTCAGCCTGTCCGACGCCGCGGCGCTGCTGGGGCGCAGCTACGAGGCCACCAAGAAGCTCTACGGCCGCGCGCTCTCGCGCTACGCGGAGGTGCTGGCCGTCGAGCGCCGGCCGCGCGGAGCGCCCCCGGCCGTGCCCTGAGCCACGCGCGGCCGGCCGCCGGCCGGTCCTGGGAGGTCGCATGTCCGCGGACGAACGCATCGCCAGCATCCTGGGCGACTGGCAGGC
>CAZPOZ010000725.1:0-1905 GCA_964588235.1 uncultured Planctomycetales bacterium | reverse complement strand
CTCCGCCGCCTGGGTCGGCCGCCGGGGCGCGGCGATCGTGCTGCTCGACACGCGCGAGAAGCCCGAGGCCTACGCGGCGGGCCACCTGCCCGGCGCGCTCCACCTGCCCATCGGCCGCACGCGGGCGACCCGGGCCGGCGTGGGCGACGAGCTGCTCGAGCCCGCGGCCCTGGCCGCGCTGGTGGGGAGCCTGGGCATCGGGCCCGACACCGAGGTCGTGGCCTACGGCGACGACCGGCTCCAGGACCCGGCCCACGCCGTGCTGGCGCTGGCCACGCTGGGGCACCGGCGCGCGGCGGTGCTGGAGGGCGGGATCGGAGCCTGGCGGGGGGCCGGCTTCGCGCTCGAGATGGACCCCGTGGAGCCCCGCGCCGCGGTGTCCTACCCCCTGCCCCCCGCGCCCCCCGGGTTCGCGGCCTCGGCCGCCGACGTCCTTCAGGCCTCCCGGAGCGGCGCGGTCGCGCTGCTGGACGTGCGTCCTCCCGACGCCTTCCGTGGCGACGTGCCCAGCGAAGGCCGCGCGGGGCACGTGCCCGGCGCGCTCAACCGGGAGTTCAAGCGCGACACGGTCGTGGCGGGCGGGACGTGGTGGCGCCCCGAGGCCGACCTGCGGGCCGCCTACGAGGCGCTGGGCCTGCCCAAGGGCGCGCCCGTGATCGTCGCCTGCCGCACGGGGCACCAGGCGGCGCAGACCTGGTTCACGCTGCGCGTGCTGCTCGGGCACGCGGACGTGCGCTGGTACGACGGCTCCTGGAAGGAGTGGGCCGGCCGGCCGGACCTGCCCGCCGAGACGGGGCCGGGGCGTAGGATGGCCCCGTGAGCCCGAAGAAGCCCGCTTCGGCGTCCGCGCCGCCGCACCCGATGGCCCCGGCGCTGCTCGAGGCCGTGGCCCGGCGCTTCCGCGCGCTGGCCGAGCCCGTGCGCCTGAGGCTGCTCGAGGCCCTGTGCGACGGGCCGCTCACGGTGGGGGAGCTGGCGCAGCGCTTCGGCCAGAGCCACGCGAACACGAGCAAGCACCTGCTCGTGCTGGCCGCGGCCGGGTTCGTCTCGCGCTCCGAGCAGGGCACGCGCACCCGCTATGCGCTGGCGGGGGTCACGACCGAGCGCCTGTGCGCGCTGATCTGCGAGCACGTCCTGCGCGGCGCCGAGGCCGACCTCGAGGGGCTGCGCGGCTCGCCCTGAGCGGGCGCTGCCCGTCCCCCCCGGAGCCGGCACGGCAGGGTCAGAGGGTGAACGACTCTCCCAGCCGGGGGATCGCCGTCTCGAGGTGCAGCTCGTCGCGGATGGCCTGCGCCAGCGACTCCAGCGCCGGGGGCTCGCCGTGGCACAGGAACACGCGCCGCGGCGGGCCGCCGACGGCGCGCAGCCAGTCCAGCAGCTCGCGGCGCCCGGCGTGGGCCGAGAACCCGCCCAGGGTGTGGACGCTGGCGTTCACGGGCACCTCGCGCCCGTGGATGCGCACGGTGCGCGCGCGATCCACCAGGCGCCGGCCCAGGGTGCCCGGGGCCTGGTAGCCCACGAAGACCACCTTCGTGCCGCTGCGCGGCAGCAGCGCCTCCAGGTGGCGCACGATGCGCCCCCCCTGGCACATGCCCGAGGCGGCGATGATCACCGCGCCGTGGGCCTCGCGGCGCACCCGCTCGCTGGCCTCCGGCGTGAGGACGAAGGCAAGGCCCTCGAACTCGAAGGGGTCGTCGCCCGAGCGCAGCAGCGCCTTGGCGTCGTCGTCGAGCGCGCCGGGGTTGTCGCGGAAGACCTGCGTGAGCCGGATGGCCAGCGGGCTGTCCACGTAGACGGCCAGGTCGCGCAGCAGGCCGGCCGACTTCCAGCCGTTGATCGCGTAGAGCAGTTCCTGCGTGCGCCCGACCGCGAAGGCCGGCACCAGCACGACCGCCCGGTCGGCCA
>CAZPOZ010000724.1:0-1913 GCA_964588235.1 uncultured Planctomycetales bacterium | reverse complement strand
ATCTTCGAGGAGGCCGCCGGCGTCAGCCGCTACAAGCAGCGGCGCAAGGAGGCCGAGCAGAAGCTCGAGCGCACGCGCGAGAACCTCGAGCGGTTGCGGGACGTGCTCGACCTCGAGGAGAAGCGCTGGCGCTCCCTGAAGGTCCAGGCCGGGCGCGCGCGCCGCTACCAGGAGCTGCGCGACGAGCTGGCGCGCAACCGCCTGCTGCGGGCCGTGACCCGGTACCGGGGCATCGCCGCCGAGCGCGAGCAGGTGCAGGAGCGCATGCAGGCGCTGCTCGCCGAGGAGCAGGCGGCGGCCGCCGACCTGGCCGCCCTCGAGGCCGAGGGCCGCTCGTCCGGGCAGGAGCGCGAGGAGGCGCGCGGCCAGGTGCAGGCGCTGGAAGCCCGCATCGCGGCCGCCCAGGGGGAGGCGCGCGCGGCCGAGGACCGCATCGGCTTCGCCGGGCGGGCCGCCGACGACCTGCGGGCGCGCGTGGCGGCCGCCGCCGAGCAGGCGGCGGAGGCCGAGGGCCGCGCGGCCGACCTGGCCGGGCAGCACGAGGACCTGAGCGCCTCCGTGTCCGCCGCGCAGGCCGAGACCGGGCGGCGTGCCGACGACGTCGCCCGCGCCGAGGCCGACCTGGCGGCCCTGGACCAGGACGCGGCCCGCATCCGCGACGCCCACGACGGCGGCGAGCGCCAGGCGCTGGCGGCGCTGGGGCGCATCGCTGACGAACGCAACCGCGAGACCGAGCGGCGCGCCGAGATCCGCCAGGCCGAGGACCGCCTGGCGCGCCTCGCCCAGCGGCGGGCCGAGCTGCTCGCGCGGCGCGTGCGCATCGAGGGCGAGGCGCGCGACCTGGTCGCCCAGGCCTCGCGCCTGGAGCAGGCTGCGGCCCAGGCGGCCGCCGCGCTCGCGGGCGCCGAAGAGGGGCGCGCCGGCGCGCTCCGGGCCGTGGAGGAGGCCTCGCGGCGCCGCGCCGCGCTGGCCGAGGAGCGCGCCACCAAGACCGCGCGCCTGGAGGTGCTCGAGCGCCTGGCCCGCGCCCGCGAGGGGGTGGAAGACGGCGCCCGCGCGGTGCTGACGGCCGTGGAGGGCGCGCCGCCGTCGCCCGACGGGGCGCGCCAGGGCGTGCTGGGCCTCCTGGCCGACCTGGTGGGGGCCGAGGGGACGGGCGCGGCCGCGCTCGACCGCCTGCTGGGGCACGCCGCGGGCGCCGTGGTCGTCAGCACCCGCCAGGACGCCCTGCGCTGGGTGGAGTGGCTGCGCGGGCGGGGCAAGCACGAGCGGGCGCGGTTCCTCTGCCTGGACCTGGTTCGCGAGCCCGCGCCCGCGCTGGCGCCGGAGGTGGGCACCCTGTCCTGCGGGCCGGCGCTGGCCCGGCTGGTGGCCTCGGTTGCCGCCGGGACCGAGCTGGTGGCCGACCTGGAGGCCGGCATCCGGCTCTGGACCGAGCGGGCGGTCAACGCGGTCACGCCCACGGGTGAGCGCGTGACCTCCTCGGGCGCGCTCCTGGCGGGCCGCGACGGCCCCGCGCTGGGCCTCGTCGAGCGCACCGCCGAGGTCAAGCACCTGCGCGTGGAGCGCGTGCGCCTCTCCGAAGCCGTGGAGGCCGCGCAGGGCGAGGTCGCGCGCGCGCAGGACCAGGTGCGCATCGCCGAGGAGAGCCTGCGCAGCCTGCGGCGCGAGCTCGCAGCCCACGAGGGCGACCGCAGCCGGCGCACCGAGGCGCTCAGCCGCGTGGAGCGGGCCGGCCAGGAGGCCGAGGCGGCGCTCGCGCTGCTGGAGGGCGAGCGGACGGAGTTCGAGGACGTGCTGGGCGCCGCGCGGGCCTCGCTCGTCGAGGTCTCCGCGCGCCTGGAGGCGCTGGAGGGCGAGCGCGCCGGGCTCGAGGAGCAGGCCGAGGAGGCCGGGCGGGGCTACCTCGCGGT
>CAZPOZ010000723.1:0-1916 GCA_964588235.1 uncultured Planctomycetales bacterium | reverse complement strand
CGTGCCGGCCGTGTGGGCCACGCAGGTGCTGGAGGGCTTGGCCAAGTCGGGCCGCGCCTCGAGGGCCGAGGTGACCGACGCCGCCATGGCCGAGCGCGCCGAGTGCGTGATGCTCAACAAGGGCCCGCACGTGGTCCAGGCGGTGCGCACCCTGAGCGACATCCTCGGGCGCATGCAGGCCCACCAGCGGAAGAAGCGCTCGCTGTTCCGGCCCCTGCTCGTGGCCCGGTCGCTGCTGGGCGCGTCGCCTGCGGAGCCCCGGCCTTGACCGCTGCGCGCCGCCTCCTGGCCGCAGGCCTGGCGGCGGCGTTGGCCAGCGCTTGGGTCACGCTCGCGGGGGCGTCCGGTGCCCCCCGCGGGGCCGGCGGGTCTGCTCCGTGGCCGCTCCCCTGCGCGGAGCAGGCTCCGCCCGGGTGGGGCGCAGCGACCGACCACGAGGGCTTCGCGCTCGCGGGCGACGGGTGGCGCGCGTTCCGCTCCGCCGCCGCCGGTGCCGCAGAGGAGGGCGCACAAGGCTGGGTGCGCCTGCCCGAGCCGTTCCGCCGGGACCTCCAGGGCACGCCGTCCCGGGCGATGTACCGCGCCAACCTCGCCCTGCTGAGCGCCGCGCTCCGCGCGGGGGGCGGTCGCGCCGACGCCGCCCCGCCGTACGAGGTCGAGCCCCTGGAGGAAGGCCCCTTGGGTGCGGACCTCGACGGCGACGGCCGGGTGGGCGGCGTCGTGCGCCGCCTGGCGAGCCCGCCGCGCACCTACCTCGGCGCCGCCCGGCGCGTGGCGCTCGAGCCGGGTCGCTGCCCCGAGGGCACCGAGGTCGCGCGGGCGGTCCCCATCGATGCGACGCCGTGCGGCCTCCGGCCGTGGCTCCGGCGGGGCCGGGGCGGCTGGGTGCGGCTCGACATGCCTGACGCGCGCTCCTGGGCGGGTGCCGAGGGCGGCGACGAGACCTGCAGCGCGTGCCACGCCGGCGGCGCCGCCGTGGATAAGCTGCTGGCCCTGCCGAACCTGCTCCCCGGCGCCGAGGGCTGGTGGCCGTTCCCCGGCCCGCACGCGCCGCCCGCGCTGGCACGTTCAGCGGCCCCTGCGCCGCGCTGAGGGCGCGCCGCCGCCCCGCGCGGCCTCGGGTGCGGACGGGAACGGGCACGCGCCCGGCGGGAGCACCGTCAGGCGCACGCTGGCCAGCAGCAGGAAGGCCCGCTCGTGCTCCAGGAACGACGCCGACGCCTCGTCCGGCGCGAAGCCCTCCCCGGGGGGGACCTCGCCGACGGGCGGCGGGCAGGACGCTGCGCAGGGCTCGGCGGTCGGCTCCACGGGCGCTCTCCGAAACCGCGGGGTGCGGTGGAACGCGCGATGGGAGCCGGACCCCGTGAAGCGCGCCGCAAGCCCCCGTGAAGACCCCGTGAAGGGCGGCTCCGGCGCGCCGCTCCACGGGGTCCGCGGGCCCGGGATCAGGGCCGGCGTGGCCGCCCGCCGGCGGCGACCGGCCCCCCCGGGACCCGCTTCTCGATGCGCCAGCCCTCCGCGTCGGCGTCCACCTCGACGCGGTCGCCCGCGCTCAGCGCGCCGGAGAGCAGCCGCTCGGCCAGGGCGTTGAGCAGGGTGCGCTGGATCAGCCGCTTGAGCGGCCGCGCGCCGTAGACGGGATCGAAGCCCTCGTCGGCCAACCGGTCCTTCGCCGCCGACGTGACCGTGAGCGTGAGGCCGCGCTCGGCCACCGTGGCCGCGAGCCGCGCCAGCTGGATCTCGACCACGGAGCGCAGCCCGGCGCGGTCCAGGCGCCGGAAGACCACCGTCTCGTCGATGCGGTTGAGGAACTCCGGGCGGAAGTGGCCGCGCAGCGCCGCCTCGACGCGCCGCCGGATGGCCTCGTCGGACAGGTCGGGCTCCAGCAGCGCCTCGCTGCCCAGGTTGCTCGTCAG
>CAZPOZ010000722.1:0-1926 GCA_964588235.1 uncultured Planctomycetales bacterium | reverse complement strand
GGCCCCGACCGGGTCGAGGTGGGCGCGGGCCACCCCTTCCCCGACCTCGTGCGCCGCAGCCTCGAGCTCGGCATCCCGGCCCTGTCCGGCTGCCCCGGCATCCCCGGCAACGTGGGCGGGGTGGTGGCCATGAACGCGGGCGGCCGGCTGGGCACGGTGGCCGACGCGCTGCTCGAGGTGGAGGGGGTCTGCGCCGACGGCCAGCCCTTCCGCCGGGCCGTCTCGGCGCTCGAGTTCGGCTACCGCACGAGCCCCTTCGCCGGCGCGCTGATCACGTCGGCCGTGTTCCGGCGCGACCCGGGGCTCGACCCGGCCGCCGAGCGGCGGCGCCACGACGCGGCGCTCCAGGCCAAGCGGGCGAGCCAGCCCCTGTCGGCCCGCAGCGCCGGCTGCGTCTTCAAGAACCCCGACGGCCCCGGGGGCCCGCGCCCGGCCGGGCGGCTGATCGAGGAGGCGGGCCTCAAGGGGCTGACCGTGGGCGGGGCGCAGGTCTCCCCGGTGCACGCCAACTTCATCGTGAACCTGGGCGCGGCCCGGGCCGCCGACGTGCTCGAGCTGATCGAGCGCGTGCGCGAGCGGGTCTTCCAGCGCCACGGGCTGCACCTGGAGCTCGAGGTGCGGCGCTGGTGAGCGCGGAGGGGCGCGCCCCGCGCCCCGCTCGTAGCGCGTTGTTGGGGCGGGGCCGGGGCGTGCAGGATCCGCGCCGAGGGCGTCGGGCCTTCAGATGGGCGGCCCGGGGCCCGACCTCTAGCAAGGGGGCGTCGAACCCGCGCCCCCGGGGCTGCGTTGCCCTCGCTGGACGTCCCTCCCGGGGCGCCGGCCGGGCCCTCGCCCTCCCCTCCGGCCCCCGGCGGCCCCTCCGGACGCCCCCCCCGACGACCTCTGCATGGCCCGCACGCGGCTCCCCCCGACCCTCTACCACCGTTCCCGCGCCCTGGCCGGCAGCCCGCTGGGGCGCGTGCTGGTCCGGGCCTCGGCCTTCGCCGCCCTGCTGCTGGTCACGGGCATGGTGCTGCGGCAGGCGCGCGCCCAGGCCTACCGGCTGCCCGACTACCGGCTCGGCCCGGGCTCGGTGGTCTTCGAGGATCTGCCGGGCTGGGTGGACGCGCCCCTCCAGGCGGTCCTGCTCGACCGGGCGCACCTGCCCATCGACGTCTCGGTGTTCGACTCCCGCGCCGAAGCCCACGTGCGCGCCGTGCTCGCCCGTCATCCCCTGGTGCGGCGCGTCGAGCAGGTGCGCGTGCTCTACCCCCGCCGGGTGGCCGTGCAGGTGGCGCTGCGCACGCCGGCCTGCTTCGTCAAGACGCCCGTGACGCGCCCCGACGGGCGCCCGTTCCTGATGCTGCTCTCCACCGACGGGCATCCCCTGGACGACCGCTGGTACGAGGGCTGGCTGGCGCTCAGGCCCACCCTGCCCGTGCTGACCGGCGTGGAGATCGCGCAGCCGCCCGTGCCCGGCCTGCCCTGGGACAACCTGCGCGAGCAGGTGGCCGAGGGGCTGGCGGCCGCCCAGGTGGCCGAGAAGCTGGGCCGCGACCTGGGCTGGGGCCGCAACCGCCGCGTGGCGCGCATCGACGTGAGCCGCTACCGCGCCGGGCCCCGCGCCGAGACGGGGGAGGTGCTCTTCGTGCTGGACGACGGCACCGCCGTCGAGTGGGGGCGCACCGAGCGCGACCTCGCCGGCGCGCTCGACGAGGACGGCTACGAGACCAAGCGCGGGCGCCTCTCGCTGGCCCTCGCGCTGGGCAGCCCCAGCCCCCTCGACGTCCGCCTGCAGGCCGACCCGCTCCGGGCGCGATGACGCCGGGCCGCCTGGCCAGCGCGAGCGGGGCGCTGCTGCTCCTGCCGTCGCTGTGGGCCGCCGGGCTGTTGGGGGGCGCCTTCACGCCGGCCACGCCGGCGGAGTGGTTGACCGTCTCGCTGCAC
>CAZPOZ010000721.1:0-1931 GCA_964588235.1 uncultured Planctomycetales bacterium | reverse complement strand
GCCGCCCACGAAGGACGAGCCGCGCTACTACGGCCGGCGCATCTTCTCGCGCGCCGTGGGCTTCGTGCTCGACACCTCGGGGTCGATGCAGACGATCATCAACGTGCCGCCGGAGGCGGCCAAGCGGCTGGGCGACGTGCCGGCCACCGGCACCCGGGCCCAGCTGGCGCAGCACGCCCTCGTGGAGGGGCTCAAGAGCCTGGACCCCCGCGCGCGCTTCACGCTGGTGTTCTTCTCGAGCGAGGTGCGCCCCTGGCGCGACGCCCTGCTGCCGGCGGCCGGGAACGTGGAGGCCGCGACGGGCGCCGTGCAGTCGGCGACCTTCGACGGCGAGACGAACATCCACGGGGCGTTGAAGGCGGCGCTGGGCATGCACGAGAAGCCCACGCTGGACGCCACCCTCGACCCGATCCCCGACACGGTCTACTTCCTGACCGACGGCTCCCCCACCCGGGGCGAGATCACCTCGACGCCCGAGCTGCTGTCCTGGTTCGAAGACCTGAACCGCTTCGCCAAGGTCGAGCTCCACGTGGTCGCCATGGGCAACCTGGGGGTCGATCTCGACTTCCTGGGCGCCCTGGCCAAGGTCGGCGGCGGCGAGTTCATCCACGTCCCCGAGAGGTGAGCGGCGACGCGCGTCCCGGCCGGTAGACTGGGCGGACCATGCCCGACCCCACCCCCACCGCCCAGCTCGGCACCGTCGGCGGACACTACCGCCTGCTGACCAAGCTGGGCGAGGGCGCCTTCGGCGAGGTCTACCGCGCCCAGCACGAGCTGCTCGAGCAGGAGTTCGCGGTCAAGATCCTCAAGCCCGAGCTGTGCGAGGACCAGCAGGTCCGCGACCGCTTCCTCGACGAGGCGCGCGCGCTGATCCGCTTCAACCACGGCAACGTGGTGCAGCTGCGGCACGTGGGCGAGCACGAGGGCCGCCTGTTCCTCGTGATGGACTACGTGCGCGGGGAGCCGCTCAACGACCTGCTGCGCCGCGAGGGCCCCTTCGGCGAGGCGCGCGCGCTGGCCCTGATGGACCAGCTGCTGGCCGGCCTGGCGGCCGCGCACGCCGTGGGCATCGTCCACCGCGACCTCAAGCCGAGCAACCTGCTGGTGGAGAGGCGCGAGGACGGGGCCGAGAAGCTGAACATCCTCGACTTCGGCCTCTCCAAGCTCAGCTCGCACGGCGACGCGATGAAGAGCGCGCACCGCTCGGTGTCGGGCAGCATCATCGGCACGCTGGCCTACATGTCGCCCGAGCAGATCCAGGGGCAGGTCGTGGACCAGCGCAGCGACGTGTTCGCCGCCGGCCTGGTGCTGATGGAGATGCTCCAGGGCCACCACCCTTACCCCGGCGACAGCGGGATCATGGTGGCGGCGCGCCTGCTGCGCGATCCCATCCCCCCGCTCGACCCCAAGGTGGCCGCCAAGGTCACGCCCCCCACGCGCTCGGCGCTGGCCACGGCCCTGGAGCGCGACCGCGACGCGCGCTTCGCCTCGGCCACGGCCTTCGCGCACGCGCTCCAGGGCAAGGGCCCGCCCTCCGACACCTCCCGCGTCACCACGATCGAGCAGGCGCGCCAGCAGCTGGCGCGTGCCGAGCAGAAGGTGGCGCTCGAGCAGGCCGGGGCCAGGCTCGACGCCCGCCCGCGGGGGCGCCTGGTGCTGGCCGGCCTGCTGCTGGCGGCGGGCGGAGCCGCCGGCTGGTGGTTCACGTTGGGGCCGGGTGCAGCCAGGCCCGACCCCGCGCCCTCCCCGCGCGCGGTCGCCCCCGGAGCGCTGCCCACGCCCCCCGGGCCGCGCGAGCTCGAGCCCGCGCCCCGTCCCGCCGGCACGACGCCCACGCTGCCCCCGAACGCCGCCACCGAGCCGGTCGCGGCCGCGACCCCGCCCCCTCAGCCCGAGCAGGCGCCGGCGCCGGCCGCCGTCCCCGGGCCCAC
>CAZPOZ010000720.1:0-1932 GCA_964588235.1 uncultured Planctomycetales bacterium | reverse complement strand
CCCCGCGGCCGGGGGGGGGGGGGGGGGCGCCCGGGGGGGGGGGGGCGGGCCCCCCGGGGGGGGGGGCAAAGGGACCGAACGTAGGCGAGCGCGGCGGTTCGTCAACCTGGGCGCACCGGGGACCGGCGAGCGCCCGCCTCCGACGCGGCGGCCGCGGCGAGGCTGTCCCCGGGGCGCGGCAGACTGCGGCCCGACCGGAGCCTCCCCGCCGATGGAAGACGCCGACGACAGGCTGCGCAAGGCCGTGGAGCGCTTCGAGGAGGGCGACGTCGCCGTGGCGCGGGCCATGCTGCGCGCGCTCGACCGGCGCGGCGTGGTCAGCCCGCGGATCGACCTCTACCTGGGCCACTGCCACCTCGAGGACGACCGGCTCGAGGCGGCGCTCGCCCGCTACCGTCGCGCGGCGCAGCTCACGCCGGGCTCCGCCGCCCCCTGGGTGGGCCTGGGCCTGGTGCACGGGCGGCTGGGGCAGATCGAGCGGGCCCGCGAGGCCTTCGAGCGCGCGCTGGCGCTCGAGCCGGGCCTCGAGGAGGCGCACTGCAACCTCGCCCACTGCCATGCCCTGGAGGGACGGCTCGACCGCGCGCTCGAGCACGCGCGCGAGGCCCTGCGCCTGGATCCCGCCTGCCCCCACGTGCACCGGCACCGGGCCGTCGCCCTGCTGATCGCCGGCCGCCCCGCCCAGGCGCTGGTGGCCTGGGGCGAGGTGGCCGCGCGGGAGCCCGGGTACGCCGAGCTGCCCGTGGGACGCGGGCGGGCGCTGGCCGCTTTGGGGCGGCTGGGCGAGGCGCGCAGCGCCTACGCCTCGGTCGCCGAGGGGCCGTTCGCGGCCGAGGCGGCCTTCGGCCTGGGCCAGCTCGCCGAGCGCGAGGGACGGCCCGAACGGGCGCTCGAGGCCTACGCCCGCGCGCTCCGGCACGACCCCGGCCACCGCGAGGCCCGGCTGCGCACGGTGCACCTGCGCCTGGACGCGGGCCAGACCGGAGCGGCCGCCGAGGCCCTCGCGCCCGCCCTCGAGCCCGGTCCGGGAGGCGGCGTCGGGTGCGGAGCGGCCGACGCCGAGCTCGTGGCCGTCGCCGCACGCCTGGAGGCGGCGTGCGGCCGCCGGGCCCTGGCGCTGCAGCTGCTGCGCAGCCTCACGCGGGCGGCCCCGGAGGACGGCGCGGCCTGGCTGGCGCTCGGAGCCCACCTGCTGCTCGCCGGACGGGCCCGACGGGCCGTGCCGCCGTTGCGCCGGGCGTTGCGCCTGGCTCCCGACGACCCGGAGCCCCCGCGGCAGCTGGCCCGCGCCCTCGCGCGCGCCGGGCGGCGCAAGGAGGCGCTGGCCGTGCTGGCTGCGGCGGCGGCGCGGCTCCCCTCCTGCGCCGAGCTGCACCTGGACGTCGCCGCAGCGCACTGGGCCCGGGGGCGGCCCGCGGCCGCCGAGCGTGCGCTCGTGCGCGCCCTGGCCTGGGATCCCGAGCAGCCCCGGGTGTGGGCGGCGGCGGCCGAGCTAGCCCTGGAGCGCGGGCGAGGGGGGCTGGCCCGCGCCCGCCTGCGCTCGGCCCTGCGCCGCGACCGCGCCGAGCCCCAGGCCCTGGCGCTGCTGGTGCGCTGGTTGGTCGGGCAGCGGCGGTTCCGTCAGGCCGTCCATGCAGGTCGTGCCGCCCTGCGGGCGGCCCCCCCGGGCGACGGGGTCCGTCGCCTGCTGGCGGAGGCGCACCTGAGCCTGGGCCAGGGGGACGAGGCGCTGCCGCTGCTGCGCTCCTACGTGCTGGCGGCTCCCCACGACCCGGCCGGCTACCGCCTGCTGGCGCGCGTCTACGCCGGTCGGGGCGACGCGGCTGGAGCCGCCGCCCAGGAGCGCTTGGCGCAGACGGTGGCGGGGGGCTGAGCGTCAACGCCACCAAGAGGGGCGATGCGAGGCACGTGCGGCGCGCTGGAGCCGGGCGC
>CAZPOZ010000719.1:0-1933 GCA_964588235.1 uncultured Planctomycetales bacterium | reverse complement strand
CGCCCACGACCGCCCGGGTGGCCACCCCGCGGCGCTCGAGGGCCTGCAGCAGGGCCCCCAGGCGCGCCGCCGGCACGCTGATCAGCAGGCCCCCGCTGGTCTGGGGGTCGGCCAGCACCTCGTGTTGGGCCGGCGTGCCGCCGGCGAAGCGCACGTGGGCGCGCGCGTACTCGAGGTTGCGGGTCAGGCCGCCGCAGGTGTTGCGGCGCGTGCGGTGCGCCTCCAGCCCCTCGATCCAGGGCACCGCGGCCGCCTCCACGCGCACGGTGACCCCGGAGGCCTCGGCCATCCCCAGCGCGTGCCCCAGCAGCCCGAAGCCCGTCACGTCGGTGGCGGCCGAGACGCCCACCTCGTTCATCGCCTCGGCGGCCTCCCGGTTCAGGGTGGCCATCAGCGTCATCACCCGCAGCGCCTCGGGCTCCGGCAGGGTGCCGCGCTTGAGGGCCGTGTTCAGGTAGCCGTTGCCCAGCGGCTTGGTGAGCACCAGGCGGTCGCCCGGGCGGGCGCCGGCGTTCGTGGCCACGCGGTCGGGATGCACCGTGCCCACCACGCACAGGCCGAACTTCACCTCGCGGTCGGCCACGGTGTGCCCGCCCACGAAGGCGCAGCCGGCCCGCCCGCAGATCTCGATCGCCCCCTCGAGCATCTCCGGCACGACGTGCGCGGGCAGGTCGTCGGGGATCGCCAGGATCGAGACGGCCGAGAGCGGCGCGCCGCCCATGGCGTAGACGTCGCTGATGGCGTTCGCCGCCGCGACCCGGCCGAACCAGCGCGGGTCGTCCACCATCGGCGGGAAGAAGTCCACCGTCTGCACCAGGGCCAGGTCGGGCGACAGGCGCACCACCCCCGCGTCGTCCGACGTGGACGTCCCGACCAGCACCCGGGGATCGTGCGGCACGCGCACCGAGGCCAACAAGGCGCTCAGGCGCGCCTTGTCCACCTTGGCGGCTCAGCCGCCCGACTGGGCGTACTCGGTGAGGCGGGTCTTGCGGGTCGATCCGAACATGGCACTCCTCCGGGCGCGGGCCGTCAGGCCAGCGCCGCCAGCAGCGCGCGCTCCACGGGGTCCCCGTCGCCGGGGAGCAGCGTGCGCACGTGCAGATGGACCGCCCCGTCGGCGACGGTGGCGAAGACGGGCACCTCGGCGGCGCGCAGCCGCCGGGCGAGCTCGCCGGCCTCCACGCCCGGCGCCGTCAGGCGCACGGCCGCGCCCGGCAGCTCGACGGTGGGCAGCGAGCCGGCGCCCACGGCGTCGGCG
The DNA here is from genome assembly GCA_964588235.1 of uncultured Planctomycetales bacterium. Taxonomy (GTDB): domain Bacteria; phylum Planctomycetota; class PLA2; order PLA2; family JAEUHO01; genus CAZPOZ01. Next base: position 675 of record CAZPOZ010000719.1, on the reverse strand, counting down.
GCGGGGGCGACCTCGGCCCGCACCCGGCCCGCGCGCGCGGGCGGCGTGGCCGAGAGGCGCGCGGCCAGCGCCCTGGCGACCTCGTGGAGCGCGGCCGGGGCGGCCGTCAGCATCGCCACGGTGGGGTGCGTGCGGCCCAGGGTCTCCGGGTGCAGGAACAGCCGCAGCGTGGCCTCCAGCGCGATGAGCCGCAGCTTGTCGGCGCGCAGCGCCCGGTACAGCGGGTGGGCGCGGGCCATGGCCACGCACTCGCGCGAGCCCACGAGCAGCCCGAGCTGGGGCCCGCCGATGAGCTTGTCGGCCGAGGCCGTGACGAGGTCGGCGCCCGTGGCGAGGCTCTCGCGCACCAGGGGCTCGTCGCCCGGGAGGCCCTGGCCGGCCAGCGAGAGCAGCGCGCCGCTGCCCAGGTCGTCCACGACCTTGACCCCGTAGGCGCGGCCGACCTTCACCAGGTCGGCCAGCGGCACCTCCCCGGCGAAGCCCTCGACCCGGTAGTTGCTCGTGTGCACGCGCAGGATCAGCGCGGTCCGGGGCGTGATCGCGTTCTCGACGTCCCGCAGGTGCGTGCGGTTCGTCGTGCCCACCTCGACGAGCGTGGCGCCCGACTGGCGCATCACGTCGGGGATGCGGTAGGCCCCCCCGATCTCCACCAGCTGGCCGCGCGAGACGATCACC
>CAZPOZ010000718.1:0-1935 GCA_964588235.1 uncultured Planctomycetales bacterium | reverse complement strand
AGCGCTCGCGGCGTCCAGGTTGCCCGTGGGCTCGTCGGCGAGCAGGAGCGCCGGACGCTTCACCGCGGCGCGCGCCACGGCCACGCGCTGCTGCTCGCCGCCGGAGAGCTCGTGGGGGAAGCGCCCGACGAGCGCGCCCAGGCCCACGGAGGCGAGCGCCTCGCCGGCCCGCCGTCGCCGCTCCGCGCGCCCCGGCCGCAGCGGCGCCAGGGCGGCCTCCACGTTCTCGCGGGCCGTGAGGTGCGGCAGCAGCTGGAAGTCCTGGAAGACGAAGCCCACGCGCTCGCGACGGAACCGCAGCAGGCCGGCGAGCGCGAGGGCGGTCAGGTCCAGCCCGTCCACGACGACGCGCCCCGACTCGGGGCGCTCCAGGCCGCCGACGATCGAGAGCAGCGTCGTCTTGCCCGAGCCCGAGGGGCCCGTGAGGACGGTCAGCGAGCCGCGCGGGACCGTGAAGCCCGCGCCCGCGAGGACCTGCTGGCGCAGACGGCCCAGGCCGTGCCCGGCCACCAGCTGCTCGACCGCGACCACGGGGACGCCCACGCGCCTGAGCCTCAACGCCAACGCCACCAAGATAGGCGATGCGAGGCACGTGCGGCGCGCTGGAGCCGGGCGCGGGCCGCCCCAGCCATCCTGGCCCGGGGGGCGGCGTCGGCCCCCCGTGTGGGGGCGCGCGAAACAAAGGAGCTGGCGGCAACTTTCTGGAGAAAAGGGGAAATGTGTGGAATGAGAAGGAAAGTTTTACGCTCTGGAGCAACCGCCAGACTCCGGAGCGAAAGTACCCCTTCGGCGGGCGGATGCAAGGGGGTAGGTCACCGCATTTCTCCGGCGGCCCCGTTTCCCCGGGGTGGCTTCCGGCCCCTTGCACCCGGAGGAGCGGTGCCGGCGCGCTGCACCCGCGATGTTGCATCGGTGGGGGAGGCGGGAGGTCGCAACGGGCCGCGCCCGCGAGGGCGGGCGCGCGGGGGGCTACGCGCCCTCGGGGCCGGGCGCGCCGTACGTCTCGAGGTAGGCCCGGAGGTCGAGCTTGCGCCGGGTGCTGGCCGTCGTCATCGTGCGGACGGTCCCGAAGACGGGCCGCTCGGGCCCCCAGGGCCGATCGTAGCGGCCCAGCACCCATTGGATGCCCGTGTACGAGTTCGGATCCCGGCCGTCCACCGCCCAGCGGTCGTTGAGCGCCACCAGCCGCTCCAGGGCCTCCTCGGGGCTCGCCGTCCAGCGCAGCACGTTCTTCCCCCACAGCATGCGCAGGTAGTTGTGCACGTGCCCCTCGCGGAGCAGCTGACGCTGCGCCGCGTTCCAGACGGGATCGTCGGTGGCGGCGCCCTCCAGCGCCCGCAGGTCGTACGAGGGCTTGCGGAGATCGGACCGATGCTCCCCCAGGGTGCGCTGGGCCCATGCGGGCAGCGCCTCGTACGAGGTGCCCGGCGGGCCGTGCGCCTCGGAGTGCAGGCCGAGCTCCCTCCAGGTGACGAGCTGGTCGAGGAAGGCCTCGGCGGCGGGCGAGACGCCCCACCAGCCCTGGCGTCGTCCGCGGGCGTCGGGCCCCAGGCGCGCCGGCTCCCAGCCCTCGTGCTCGAGCACGGCGGCGACGACCTCGTGAGCGCTCACGTGCCCGAAGTGCAGGTAGGGCGAGAGCCGGCTCTGCACCGTGCGGTCGGGGGCGTTGCGCTCGGCGTAGCCCGAGAGCCGTTCCTCGAGGAAGCGCCGCAGGCAGCGGCCTGCCGCGAGCTCACCGCCCCGCTCGGCCACCGGGGGGACGCCGTGATCGATCGGCAGGCGCGCCAACGCGGCCGGCTCCCCGGCGAGCAGGGCCTCCGAGGTGGGGGCCCAGCGCGCGAGCAGGCCCAGCGGCCAGGCCGGCGGGCGGCGGCGGTCGGCGCGCGCCAGCGCGTCGGCCGACGGCCGCTGCCCGAGCCGCGAAGGCAGCTCGCG
>CAZPOZ010000717.1:0-1936 GCA_964588235.1 uncultured Planctomycetales bacterium | reverse complement strand
CGCCCGGCTCCAGCGCGCCGCACGTGCCTCGCATCGACCCACTTGGTGGCGTTGGGGCTCAGCGCGGGGGCAGGGCCCAGGCCGGGACGCCCGCGGGCCGCGCCGGGGACGTGGCGAGCAGCAGATCGCAGCGCCCGGGCTCCGCGCCACAGACCGCGAGGCCGCCCGAGGGCAGCGAGCGCGTGGCGGAGGGCTTGGCCGACCCGCCGAAGCGGCCCACGCCGGGGAGTCGCGCGCGCAGGGCCGCGAGGTCCTGCGGCAGGAACGCGTAGCCGGCCTGCGGCGAGATGACCGTCGTGCCGTTCATGAGCGAGCCGGCGACGCTGGGGTTCGTGTGCGGCAACCCCAGGCTGTGGCCGATCTCGTGGGCCGCCACCGCCGCCAGCGTGCGCCCCAGACCGTCCACGATGCCCAGGAGCATCGAGGTGCGACCGCCGCGGTCGCCGCGGCCGTAGAGCACGTTCTCCAGCGCGGCCAGGTCGTCGGCGCCCACCGGCCGCACGGGCAGGTCGTAGTTGTTGTAGGCCACGTTGAACGTGGTCGTCATCTGGTTGCCGAAGACGCCCAGCTCGCCGGCGCCCGCCGTCGTGGTGTCGTTCTCGTGCTGCGCGTTCGTGGCGCCGTCCGTGAAGGCGGTGCCCAGGACGCCCGGGCGCGTGCCGTGGGCCAGGCCGAGCACGCTGTAGCGCGTGCTCCCGCCCTCGAGCCACGAGCCCGGCGCGGGGGCTTCGTAGCCCGCCGGCAGCGCGTAGGCGAAGCTGATCGGCAGGCCGGAGCCGGCCGAGCCGTCGGGGTTGCGCCCGTACAGCACGTTGAGCCAGCGCAGCAGCGACACGTGCACGCACAGCTCGGCCAGCCGGTCGGCCGGCGTGCCCGAGCGCCCGGTGCTGGACGGATCGCGCAGCCCCGTCGCCGCCAGCACCGCGTGCAGGTCGGTGGCGTAGCCGTGGGCGCCCACCTTGACGCCCGTGTCCACGTACCACACGTCGGTCGAGCCGAACTCGGCCACGAAGCCCGCCGTGGGGTCGCGCTCGACGCCGAAGCTCACCTCGGCGCGGGCGCCGGTGGCCCCATCCACCGCCGCCAGGCGGTCGGCCCGGCCGGGCCCGGTGCGCGTCCCCGGGAGCCAGCGGGCCAGGCCCGGCGTGGCCTCGGTGCTCAGCCGTCCGCCGCTGCCGTCCTCGACGACCTCGAAGCGCACGGTCCCCGCGGCGCCCGCGGCCAGCAGCGTGACCGGCTCGCCGCTCCACGCGGTCCCCTGGACCAGCCCGTCCGACACGACCAGCCCGAACACGCCGATCGAGAGCCCGAAGGTGCGGGTGGCGCTCAGGCCCCCGCTCAGGGCCGTGACGGTCAGGGCCGAGAAGCCCTCCTCGACGGGGGTCCCCGCCAGCACCCCCGCCTCCGAGAGGCTGAGGCCCTCGGGCAGCCGTCCGCCGCTCAGCGTCCAGGCGACCGGGCCGGGCGCGGCCACCGTCGTCAGGGTGATCGTGGGGTAGGCCACGCCCGGCTGGCCCGCGGGCAGGGACGTGGTGGCGATCCCGAACGTGTCGGCGGGCGCCGTCGCTCCCCCGGAGCCGCCGCCCCCCTTGAGCGGGGAGTCGCCGGCAGGGCCGCCTGCGCCGCAGCCGGCGAGGCCGGTGGCCGTCACCAGGGCGGCCAGCAGGGCCGCCACGGCGCGCAGCGTCAGGCGATGGGGCGCAAGGCCGCTCCCGGGCCGTGCGTGCGTACGGAGGCTCGCTCGCATGGGTCTTCCGTTGGGGAAGGCCCACATCCCGTGCGGGACCCGGGGTCCACCGGATCCCGACGCTCACGCGACCCCTATCGGCCTTCGGCGTGCAACACCCAAGCGCGGCCCCCCCCTGCCCCCGTTCCCGGACCCGCGGCGTGCGGGCTCCGTAGAATCCGGGCCCGTGTCGGACTCCTGGTCCCCCCC
>CAZPOZ010000716.1:0-1940 GCA_964588235.1 uncultured Planctomycetales bacterium | reverse complement strand
GGTGGAGCAGCTGCTCCGCCACCACCTGCTGCCGGGTCGGCGAGGCGGGCGCGAGCTCGGCCAGGCGCAGCGCCTCGGCCGCCAGGTCCTCGGCCCGCTCGGCCCAGAACGCCTCGCCGTCCGCCGCCCAGAACGGTTCCGAGGAGCCGTCGCCCGCCAGGATCGCCGCTTCGAGGCCCCGGGCCACGAGGGCCAGCAGCCGGGGCTCCAGGTCCTCCAGCGCGCCGGCCTTCGGCCGCAGGTGCGCCAGGTGCCAGCGGTGCTCGCTCCAGACGTCCTCGCCCACGCGGCGCACGAAGGGGGCCTCGGCCTCGGCCCGGTCGAGCAGGAACGCCAGCGCGGCGCGCGGCGCGGCCTGCGCCGCCAGCGCCGCGGCCTCGCGCTCGATCGCCTCGTCGCGGTCCTCGGGGCTGCCCGTGAGCAGCAACGGCAGACGCTCGCGGGCGAAGCGTTCGCGCTCGGCGCCGGCCTCGAACCCGAGTCGCGCCGCGCGCGCCGCCGCGGTCAGGGCCACGTGGGCCTGGTGCGCCGCCTCGGCCAGCAGGGGCTGCTCCCTCCAGACCTGCTCGATGCGCGCCAGCCCCGCCCGGGCCAGCGCGGCCCCCTGCCCCAGGCTCGAGGGCGCGCCGCGCGCGAGGGCCTGGGCGAACAGGCCCAGCAGCCGCGCCTGGGCCGCCTCGGCCTCGAGCGGAGTGGCTCCGGCGGCGCGGGCGGCCTCGAGCAGCGTCTCGGCGGCGGCGAAGCGCCCCTGAGCCACCAGCAGGCGTACGCGCTCCTCGCGCACCTGGGCCAGCCCGGCCCGTGCGCGCGGGTCGCCGCTGGCGGCCGCCTCGCGCTCCGCGGCCTCGAGCCGCTCGAGCGCCCCGTCCCGCTCCCCGTCGGCCTCGAGGGCCCGGGCGCGCGAGCGCTCCACGGCCAGCCGTTCTCCGCTGGGCACGTCGGCCCCGCGGGACAGCTCGCCGAGCAGCTCGAGCCTGCGCCGCCGCAGGCCCGGCTGACGCGCCTCGGGCGGGCCGCTGGCCGCGCCCGCGGGCAAAGCGTCGAGCAGGCTCCCGAGCAGCGAGGCCAACGCCGCGCGCTCGCCCGGGGCCGACGGATCCAGGGCCGCGCCCAGCGCCGTGGCCGCGCGGCGGGCGGGCGCCGGATCGTCGGGGCGCGCCGCGGACGCGCGCGACTCCACCAGGGCCGTGGCCAGGGTGAGCGCCCGGCGGTCGGTCTCCGATCGCGCCCGGGCCGCGAGCGCGGCCAGTCCCCCGCGCAGGCCGTCGAGCGTGGCCTCCTCGTGGACCGCCGCCAGAAGGCCCCGCAGACCGTCCAGCGCGGGGTAGAGGCTCAGGGGCGTGTGCCCGAGCAGGGCCTCGAGGGTGGCCACGGGCACGCGCGGATCCTTCGAAGCCAGGTAGAGGGCCCGGATCGCGGAGCCCTCCTCGGGCTGTTTGCGGGCCAGAGCGGCCACGGCCGGCAGCAGGTCGGCCTCCAGCGAGAGGCCGGTCCCCTCGGCCCCGAGCCTGCGGCTCTCCTCCCCGAGCAGCTGGGCGAGCCTCCAGGCGCTCTCGGCCTCGTAGCGCGCGCCGAGCACCGCCTGCCGGCGCGGCTCGTCGCCCAGCACGAGCAGCCAGCGGGCCAGCGCAGCGAGGTCTTGGGCGCCCAGCGCTCCCTCGACCCCTCGCAGCGGCTCCAGGGCCGCCGCGGCCCGCTCGACCTGGCCGAGCTCGGCCTCGAGCAGCGCGGCCAGGCGCAGCCAGCGCGGCTCGGGCTCCGGGCGCGCGCACCAGGCGGCCAGCAGGGCCCGCAGCTCGTCCACGCGGTCCAGCGCCAGCAGCAGGCGCGCCCGCTGGTAGGCGGGATCGGTGTCGTCGCCTTCCGGCAGCGCGGCCAGGTGCTCCAGCGCGGCCTCCGCCAGCGCGGGCCCCGCGCCGCGGCGCGTGGCCGCGTGCGCC
>CAZPOZ010000715.1:0-1940 GCA_964588235.1 uncultured Planctomycetales bacterium | reverse complement strand
GCCGCCCTGCGCGAGCTGATGGAGGCGGCGGGGTCGGCCCCGGCGGGCGCGCCCCCGGCGGGCGCGGCGCCCGACGCGGGCGAGCCCTCGGGCGCGCCGGACGCCCCCGAGCGCCTCCTCGAGGGCCTGCTGGCGGCGGCCGTCTACGACGGCGACACGCCCCCGGCCGAGCGGCGCGTCGTGCGCGACCGCGCCCACGTCGTGCTCTCCAACCCCGACATGCTGCACACCGCCATCCTGCCGCACCACGCGCGCTGGATGCGGCTGTTCGAGAACCTGAAGATCGTGGTCGTGGACGAGCTGCACACCTACCGCGGCGTGTTCGGCAGCCACCTCGCCAACGTGCTGCGGCGCCTGCGGCGCGTGTGCCGGTTCCACGGCTCCGACCCGGTGTTCGTCTGCGCCAGCGCCACGATCGCCAACGCGCAGGCGTTCGCCGAGCGGCTGCTCGAGCGTCCCATGACCGTGGTGGACGACAACGGGGCCCCGCTGGGCGAGCGCCACCTGCTGCTGCTCAACCCCCCGATCGTGGACGCCGCGCTGGGCCTGAGGGCCTCCTACCTGCAGGTCACCCGCCGCGTGGCGGCGGCCTTCCTCGAGTCCGGCGTGCCCACGATCGTCTTCGCGGGCAGCCGCACGGTCACCGAGGTGCTCACGAAGTACCTGAAGGACCTGTGGCGCCCGAAGGTGACCGGCGCGCCCCGGATCGTGGGCTACCGCGGCGGCTACCTGCCCCGCGAGCGGCGCGAGATCGAGCGCGGCCTGCGGGACGGCTCGATCCTGGGCGTGGTCAGCACCAACGCCCTGGAGCTGGGCGTGGACATCGGCAGCCTGGACGCCAGCGTGCTGGCCGGCTACCCGGGCACCGTGGCCAGCACGCGCCAGCAGGCCGGGCGCGCGGGGCGGCGTCAGGGCGCCTCGGCCGCGGTGCTCGTCCTGCGCAGCCACCCGCTCGACCAGTACCTGGCCGACCACCCGGAGTTCCTGCTCGGGGCCAGCCCCGAGGCCGCGCAGCTCAACGCCGACAACCTGCAGATCCTCGTGAACCACGTCCAGTGCGCGGCCTTCGAGCTGCCGCTCGAGGACGGCGAGGCCTTCGGCGGCGAGGACCTGCCGGGCATCCTGGCCTACCTGGAGGAGCACGGCACGCTCCGTCACGCCGGCGGGCGCTGGCACTGGTCGAAGGACGCCTACCCCGCCAACGACGTCTCGCTGCGCAGCGTGACGAGCACGAACTTCGTCGTCGTGGACGACACGGCCGACCCGCCGGCGGTGATCGCCGAGGTGGACTACGCCTGGGCCTTCACCACGATCCACGAGGGCGCCATCTACATGGTGCAGTCCGAGCAGTACCACGTGGACCGGCTGGACTGGGAGCGCCGCAAGGCCTACGTGCGGCGCGTCGAGAGCGAGTACTACACCGACGCCATGTGCTACGCGAAGGTGAAGGTGCTGCAGGTGCTGCGGGAGGGGGCGCCGCCGCCGGCCGTGGCGGCCTCCTACGGCGAGGTCGAGGTCGTGCGCCGCGCCGTGGGCTACAAGAAGATCAAGTTCTACACGCAGGAGAACCTGGGCTGGGGCGCCATCGCCCTCCCGGAAGACCTCTACCACACGCAGGCCGCCTGGTTCACCGTGCCTCGCGACGTGCGCGAGGCCCTGGCCGTGCCCGTGAGCGACCTGGTGGACGCGCTGCACGGCATCGCGCACCTGATGCACTCCCTGGCCGCGCTGCTGCTCATGTGCGACGCGCGCGACCTGGGCAGCGTGATCGGCGATCGCGCGCGCGAGTGGTTCTCGGCGCCCGGGCTCGCGCGCGCGGGCGGCCGCGCGGGGCCGCCCCCGGGCGCGCCGGCGCCGTTGCCGCCCGACCCCGACGCCTTCGAGGCCAGCGTGTTCCTCTACGACCACTACAGCGGCGGCATCGGCCTGGCCGAGGCGCT
>CAZPOZ010000714.1:0-1941 GCA_964588235.1 uncultured Planctomycetales bacterium | reverse complement strand
CTTCTACTGGAACAGCATGCGGCCGCAGGGAGGGGGCAAGCCCACGGGGCGCGTGCTGGAGCGCCTGGAGGCCTCCTTCGGCGGCTTCGAGGCCTTCCGCGAGGCCTTCACGAAGGCGGCCCTGACGCAGTTCGGCAGCGGCTGGGCCTGGCTGGTGGCGGCGGCCGACGGCCGCCTCGAGGTGCTCAAGACGGGCAACGCCGACACCCCGCTGACCCAGGGGAAGAAGCCGCTGCTGGTGATCGACGTCTGGGAGCACGCCTACTACCTCGACTACCAGAACCGCCGCAAGGACTACGTCGAGGCCTGGCTGACGAGCCTGGCCTGCTGGGACTTCGTCGAGCGCAACCTGGGCTGAGCGCGGTCGCAGGCTCCCATGCCGCTCGCGGCGACGATGCCGTTCCCGCTCCCGCCGGTCGCGCCGTCGCCGGTCGGGGCCGACCTCGAGGCGCTCCCCGACCCCCCGCCGGCGGCCGTGGCCTGGCTGCTGGCCGGGCTGCTGCTGTTGTGGCTGACCCTGCGCGTCGGGCTGCTGCGCCGCCAGCTCGAGGGGGCCCGCGCGCAGGGGCTCCCGCCGCCGACGGCCCCGCCGTGGCTACTCGCCCTCGCCCGCCGCGGGCCCGTCCTCGTCCTGCTGCTCCTGGGCGTCGGCGGCTGCGTCGTCGGGCTGCTCGGGGCCTGGCGCTGAGGGCCGGCCGCGCAGCGGCGGCCGGCGCGCGCGGCCGTGCACCAGCTCGGCCACCAGGGCGCGCCACGAGCGTCGCTCGAGCACGGGGTCGATCAACCAGGTCCTGCGAGCCAGGGCCACGGCCAACGACTCGAGGAAGGCGGGCTCGCTCTCGGCGCGGTCCAACAGGCCCGTCAGGGCCCGCGTGTCGCCCACCTCGAAGTAGCCCGGGTAGTCGGCGCCCAGCAGGCCCACCGTGCCGGGGATGCGCGAGGCCAGCACGGGCACCCCGTGGGCGAGCGCCTCGGAGATCACGTTGGCTCCCCCCTCGGCGCGGCTGGACAGCACCACGAGGCGGCTGCGGGCGAGCAGGTGCACGGCATGCCCCCGCGGGAGGTCTCCGAGCCACCGGTAGCGGGGGTTGGCCTGCATCTCGTCACGGGCCCGCCGCTCCCAGGCCTCGCCCAGCGCGCGCCCGGCGTGGAACACGCGCACGCGGGACGAGGCCGGCAGCAGGCGGGCGGCCTTCGCGGCGCGGAAGGGATCCTTCACGCGCCGCAGGTGCCCGAGCACGGCCACCTGGAAGAACGACGACTCGACCGGCGGCCGCCTCGCGGGGCGGGGCACGCTCTGGTAGATCACCCGCGCCAACGGGCGCAAGCGCAGCGGCAGCTCGTCGATGGCCAGGGGCTGCAGCACGACGAGCCGCGAGGCCAGCTCGAGCGAGCGGCGCGCGGCCGACGAGGCCGAGAGCCCGCCGTACACGTCGGTGCCGGTCAGCGCGAGCACGACCGGCGCCTGGGGGCGCAGCGCGCGGAAGCGGCGCAGCGTGGCCGCGCTCTTGCGCGCGTGCAGCGCCACCAGCAGGTCGGCCGGCGCGCCGCTCCAGGCGGTGCTCACGCGGACGCGGTGCCCCAGGCCCCGCAGCAGCCGCGCCCAGCGTTCGGCCGTGACGCGGTTGCCGCTGCGCGCGCCGAGCGGGGCCGGGGTCACGAGGGCGATCTCGAGCACGGGCGCAGGATACGCGCGCGCCGCCGGGGCCCTACCCCGCGTCGATCCGGGCCGTACGCAGCCCGGCGAACACGTCGCGACGGTCGGGCCGGTAGAAGTTGCGCCAGGTCCCGCGCAGGAGCCGCGCCTCGGTGGCGAAGCAGCCGCCGCGCAGCACGCGGTGGTCGCCGAACCAGGGGGCGCTGTAGTCGGCGTAGGGGTCGGGCTCGAAGCCGGGGTAGGGGCCGAAGGCGCTGGCGCACCACTCCCAGACGTTGCCGATC
>CAZPOZ010000713.1:0-1942 GCA_964588235.1 uncultured Planctomycetales bacterium | reverse complement strand
CGTGCTGCCCGGCGGCGTGTAGCGGATGGCGTTGTCGAGCAGGTTCTGGAGCAGCTGCTCGAGCGCGTCGCGGCGCGCGCGCACGGGCGGCGCGGGCGTCCCGCGCAGCACCAGGTCCACCTGCTTGGCGCGCGCCAGGGCGCGCTGCGAGGCGGCCACCTCGCGCAGGGCGGCGCCCGCGTCCACGGGCCCGAGGCCCTCGGCGGGCTCCCCGAGCTCGAGCCGGCTCAGCGCCAGCAGGTTCTCGACCAGGCGCGTGAGCCGGCCGCCGGCCGCGAGGATGTCGCCGACCTGCTCCGCCTGCGCCGGGCTCAGGCTGCCGCCCACGGCGTCGCGCAGGTTCTCGGCCGACCAGCGCACGGCGGTCAGGGGGGTGCGCAGGTCGTGGGCCACGCGCAGCAGGAAGTCGCGGCGCTGCCGGTCGAGCGCCGCCAGCGCCTCGCGGGCCGCGGAGGCCGACTCCAGGGAGCGCAGCAGGTGCAGCCGCTCCGCCGCGCGGGCCGCCCGCTCGGCCACCCCGGCCAGGAAGGCGAGGTCCTCCTCGACGTAGCGGTGCCCGGAGGGCCGGGGCCCGAGCGTGAGCAGGCCCCAGAGCCGGCCCCGGGCCGCCGCCGGCTGCACCAGGCTCGTCCCCGGCGGGCTGCAGGCGGGCAGGCCTGCGGGCAGGTCGGCGAGCGCGGTCGCCTCCGGTCGGGCCCGCACCCGCCCCTCGGCCAGGCGCGGCAGCTCCTCGGGCGCGCAGGGGGGCGGCGTGGCGTCCCCGCTCTCGAGCCAGACGCCCACGCGCTCGGGCCCGAGCTGCTCGCGGAGGGCCTCGCGCAGCGCAGCCCCCGCCTCGTCGAAGGTCCGCGCGCGCGCGAGCGCGCCCTCCAGCCGGTTCAGGGCCAGGCCGTGCCCGTGGCGGATGCGGAAGAACACCCGGTCCACCCAGCGTCCCGCCGCGCGGCGCAGGGGCAGGAACGACAGCGCGCCGACGGCCCCCGCCAGCGCCGCGCCGACCTCCTGCGGCAGGCCCCGCGGCTCGAGCCAGGCGCGGCCGAGCCCCAGCAGCACGGCGACCACGCCACAGGCCAGCGCCAGCGCGAGGCCGCCGGCGATCAGGTGGCGCCGGAGCACGGCGTCGATGTCGAACAGGCGGTGCCGGGCGATGGCCACGGCGAAGGCGAGCGGCGCCGCGAGCTCGACGAGCCGGTCCACCTCCGCGGGCACGGGCGGCTCGGCCACGCCGAGCAGGCGGGGCAGGGTGCGCAGCAGCAGGAACGGGGCGACCGCCACGGCGATGCCCCCGAGCAACCAGCGGGCCTGATGCCGCTCCGCCTCCGGCCGCGACCCCCTGGCCGCGCGCAGCAGGGCGACGAGGCCGGCGGCCATGCCCAGGAGGAGCAGGAGCCGCTGCGCGGACTGCGCGGCGCGCACGGCGGCGAAGGCCTCCGGGGTGCCCAGCGCGTCGTAGCGCAGCACGGCGGCCGCCCACGCCCCGGCGGGGGCGAGGGCAGCGAGCAGGAGCCCCCACCGGGTCCACGGCCGCGCGTCCAGCCAGGCGCTCGGGCGCGGGAAGGTCGAGGCGAGCCGCAGGAACGCGACGGGCAGCGCCGAGAGCGCGAGCGCGTAGGCGCAGGTCGCGAGCCGCTCCAGGGGCGTCGTCGCCGGGTAGACGCCGCCCAAGCCGATGGCGAGCCCGGCCGCGACGAGCGCGGCGCCCACGGCCCGCGCCGCGGGCTGCGACGCGCGCGGGGCCACGACGACCGCCAGCAGGGCCGCGTACAGGCCGACGCCGAGCAGCGTGAGCAGCAGGCCGGGCGCTCCCACCTCGGCCGGGAGCGGCAGGGGCTCGGCCCGGCCCTCGTGCGGCAGCGCCGTGCCCGGAGGGAGGCGTTGCACCTGGAATGCGAGCTCCTCCAGGCTCTCCACGCGCACGCCGGCGACGCGCTGGGGCCAGGAG
>CAZPOZ010000712.1:0-1945 GCA_964588235.1 uncultured Planctomycetales bacterium | reverse complement strand
TACACTTTGATCACCGTAGGGGCTGGCTATGATTTCGTAAGGGAAATCCAGCAGGCCGCGATCATTGAGATACGATTCCGCCAGCGGCCGCGCCTGCTCAAATGGCATCAGCGTCCAATAGGCATCGGTGGGGGCAGCCGTGCCATCATAGTAACTCACGTTTGCGCCATAGAAGCTCAGCATACGCGCCCCATCGAAGGCATAGTAGCTGCGCGGGCCAGGCCAGACACCTGGATTTACCTGAACGAATTGATCGTACCAGGGGTCGGTGTATAGCGTGCCGGTGAAACCAAAACGATTCGCCCAATCACGCATCTGCTCCATGCTCATCTCGCTCTGGTTGAGCTGCCACACGGCAGTCGGGGCAGGCGCAGCGGGCAGGGTGCTGTTCAGGTTAAACTGGGCATTTTCGAGCCGGTTTTCAAAGTAGATGGGCATGGTCATGCCATCACCACCGCTCATGCCATCGGCAGGCAGAGGCTCGGCACCACCAGATTCGGCCAGCGCGTCGCCGCCGCCCCCCCCCAGACCACCGCCGCCACCACCCCCAGCACTAAGTGCGGGCAGCGCGGGCAGGTTGCCGCTATCAGAAGGGGCGGGAACGCTGGTGCTGTTATCGGGCGTCGCGGGCACGCCTTCCAAACCTTCATTCGTTGTACCATTACTCTCTGTGTTGGGGGTGACACCCACTTCACCGCCGTTGTTTTGCCCCCCACAGGCCGCCAGAGCCAGGGTTAGCAAAAGGGCCAAAAAGATAAACCAATACGACTTTCGAGACATGATGTGTTACTCCTTGATTCTATATGCGGCGGGGAATTTCTTGCCCGCGCTAAAACAATTGTCGGGGGGATGGAGCAAACTATAACAGTGAATTTTGGAACTTGGGTTAAATGTTCCGGGTTAGAGGGAGAGGTTGAAGTTAAGTTTTGATAAGGCACAAAAAACCGCGGCCGCAATCAGGTTGCGGCCGCGGTGCAATCAAACAGGAAAATCAGGCGGGGGTCGTTATGGCATAGGCGTCGGCACTGGCAAAACCAGTTCCTGGGACACTGCCTGGACGATGATTTCTACCAGTTCACCACTGTCTGTTCGCCCGGTAAAGCGCCAGGCCGGTTGATACCACTCCTGTCCTGGGCCAACATATTCGGGATTGGGGACTGAGGTGTAGTAGTAAATCATCTCCACAACCTCAATATTAACCTGGGTGATGGGAACCGGAGTAGGGAAGATAAACTCCTCTTCGGGAATAAACTCAAACTCCACCACACGATCCATACTCGTCCAATCAAAGATGGGATACGGATCACCCGGTTCAAGCAGCGGCCCACTGACATTGACATGCTCCCCCTCAGGCAAATCATCCGGGGCATTGGGAATGAGGATGGCCTCGCCCTGTGGGGTATCCAGTAGAACCAGGCCCTCTTCCGTGCGCCGAATAACTCCTTCACGAAGCTGCCATTCATTGATGGGTGCGGCAATTTCAAAGTTGGTCACATGGATTTGTTGGTTATAAATGGTGCTGCCCACAATTGTGCCGGTGATACGCACATTTTGGTCGGTCGCGGCCGCGATCTGGTCAAGTAACGCCTGATCTCCCACCAGGAAATACTCATTCGCCCGCACCCCCACCGGTTCCCCTTCCGTCACCGGCAGATAAAGCTGCGGATAGATATACATGGATATGGGGTCGCCGTCCTGGTAGATGCGATACCAGGAACGATAACGCGGATCAGGGGTCGGCGCAGGGGGAATGGTGGCCGGATCAGGATATAGATTCACAAACACCGTCTGATAATCTGCTCCCGTTTGGGCCAGTTCCCAGGCCGCCTCAGCGGAAAGAATGGGGTAATCCGCCACCGGTGTATATGCCGTAAACGGCAGGTAGTAGGCGGAGATAATTTGCCCATTTTCCATGACCGACACAGAAAATTCAGGAACAGTAGAG
>CAZPOZ010000711.1:0-1946 GCA_964588235.1 uncultured Planctomycetales bacterium | reverse complement strand
CCATCCAGCGCCCCGGTGTGCCCCAGTCCAGCCTCCAGAGGGCAAAGTAGGACACCACCGCCCTCAGGGGCGGCTACGTCGGCTCCACCTGGAACCGGGGGGTGAGCGCCTCGGCCCGGGCCCGGCGCTCGCCCCGCGTGAGGAGCAGCCCCCGCAGCGCGCGCCCCGCCCGGGCGAGCGGGGCCGCGGCGCGCAGCGCGGCGAGCCGGCGCCCGTAGCCCTCGAGCGCCCGGGCCAGCGCCGGCCCGGCGCCGTCGGGCGCCGGGGCCTTCACCGCCACGGCCAGCACGGCGTGCGGGTTGCGGACGGGCCCGAGGGTGCCGACGGCGCGCAGCGCGTAGGGCTCGAGCAGCCGGCGCCAGGCCGCCGGCGTCAGGCGCCAGTAGTCGTCGGGGTGCCCGTGGACGTGGAACGCGAAGGGCGCGCTGGCCACCAGCAGGCCGCCGGGGGCCAGGAGCCCGTGCAGCGCGTCGAAGGCGCGACGCACCTCGAACACGTGCTCGAGCGTCTCCAGGCACAGGATCGTCCCGGCGGTGCCCGGCGCGAGCGTGGGCGCGGACAGGTCGTCCACGCGGTCCACGCCGGGTCCGGCGCGCAGGTCCACGCCCAGGTAGGCGCGGCCGGGGAACAGCGGACGCAGGTCGGCCAGCCCCTCCTGCCCCGGGACGCGGTAGGCGCCGAACTCGACCACCGGCCCCGGGCAGGGCAGGGCCTCGGCCACGGCCTCGACGAAGGCACGGACGGGCGCGCGCACGCTCAGCGCCCCGGCCGCCGCGCCGGGCCCGCCGCGACGAGGGCCGGACGCGCTCCCGGCAGGCCCCTCACGTGCCGGTCGCCACGCCGCCCGTGCGGCTCTCGACGCGCACCTCGGCCGCCTCCCCCTCCACGTGCAGCAGCAGCCGCACCTGCCCCTGGCCGGGGATGCCCTCGGGGAGCAGGGCCGCGTCGCCGCGCACGTCCAGCACCTGGTCAGGCCCGCCCGGGCGCAGCAGCACCGCGGCCCGCAGGCGGGCGCCCGGCACGCGCACCCGGTCGGGCGGCAGGCTCCCGTGCCGCCGGGCCATCGCGTGGATCGTCGGCTGCAGCTGCAGGTTCGCCACGGTCACGGCGAGCACCCCCGGCTCGGGGCGCCGCAGCCCGGTCACCCGCAGGTCGGGCGCCGTGGAGGCGTGCTCGAGCACGAACAGCGCGTTGCGCGCGCAGGTCTCGTGCAGGAAGTCCACCGGGTTGGCCCGGATCGTGAAGCGCTTCCAGCCGCCCAGCTCCACCACGCCGTGCTGCGGGTGAGGGACGCGGTGCCAGCGCACGAAGCCCTCCCCGTGCAGCGCCACGTCGTTCCAGCGCAGCGCGGCGAGCGCGTCGTCGCTCTCGGCGCCCTTCGTCACGCTCGGCTCGCGGCCGATGCCGCCCCAGAGCTCGTTCGTGAAGGCCGTGACGCCCAGCTCGACGTAGGCCCAGTCCACGAAGCCGCCGAAGACGCGGTAGAGGTCCTCGCGGATCTGCATGTAGCGGTAGGTCGGCAGCAGCACCGTGCCCCGCCGCCCGATCTCGTCGTACAGGCGCCGGTCCTCGCCGGGGAGCCGGGCCTCGGCGTCGGTGAACGCCGCCGGGGGCCGCAGGATCATGCGCCCCGCGTTGTGGAACGACTGCACCCCGGAGAGGTGGGGCAGCGCCAGCAGCCACTCGGCGGTCGCCCGGGTCTCGGGTTCGCTGAGGGGGTAGGGCCCGGCGCCCGGCTGGTCGGCCTCGGGCCTCCAGGAGGAGGGCCAGTTGCGGTTGGGATCGACCCCGCCGGGAGGATCCTCGTCGAGCCGGCCGTCGCCGTCCTCGTCGTGCCCCTCGGCCCCGAGCAGGCGCCACTGCCCGGGCTCGCCGGGCCGGCGCGCGCGCATGAGCCGGTCGTCGCGCTCGTCGGTCACGAGGTCGCCCTCGGGGTCGGCCACGCG
>CAZPOZ010000710.1:0-1948 GCA_964588235.1 uncultured Planctomycetales bacterium | reverse complement strand
GGCAGCGCCGACGGCGAGCGCGGCGGCTACGCCCGCCTGTCCGTGCAGCAGGGCGCCTGGGTCGCGCGCGCGTCGGGCTTCGCCCGGGCGTCCGACGACCCCGACATCCCGGGCTTCTCGAAGTCACGCCGCCTGCTGGAGGCCGAGGGCAACCCCGAGGGCGTGGGCGAGGCGCGCGGCCGGCTGCGCAACGCCGCCGCCGAGGCGTCCGGGGCTTCCTTCGGCCTCTCGCGCGTGGGCGCCTGGGGCTTCGCGGGCGCGGCCCTGTCCTGGTTCGAGACCGGCTACGGCCTGCCCAACGAGGAGGACGTCACGATCGAGCTCGAGCGGCTGCGCGTGGACCAGCGCGGGCGCCTGCGCTGCCCGCTCCCCGGCTGGAAGGAGCTGTCCTGGCAGGCGGCCTACGTCGACTACGCCCACACCGAGCTCGAGGGCGGCCAAGCGGGGACCGTCTTCGACCAGGAGGCCCTGGACGCGCGCCTGGAGGCCGTCCACCTGCGTCGCGGCGGGTTCGAGGGCGCCCTGGGCCTGAGCCTGACGGCCACCGACCTGGCCGTGACCGGCGACGAGGCCCTGCTGCCGGAGGCCCGGACGCTGACGGGCGCGCTCTTCGCCACGGAGCAGGCGCGGCTGAGCGGCTGCCTGACGCTGGACCTGGGGGCCCGGCTGGAGGCCACGCGCATCCGCGGCACGGGGGAGGCCGACGACCTGGCCGTCGCCGCCGCGGCCGGGCTGCTCTGGCAGCCGCGCCCGACGGTGGCCTGGGCCCTGGGGGTCGGCTTCGCGCAGCGCGCCCCGACGGCCGTCGAGCGCTTCGCCGACGGCCCGCACGTGGCCTCCGGGACCTACGAGGTGGGCGATCCGGACCTGCCGCTGGAGGAGTCGTTCGGCCTGGACCTCTCGTTCCGGGTGGACGGCCGGCGCGTGTCGGGCAGCGCGAGCCTCTTCCTGGACCAGTACACGACCTTCGTTGCGCTGCGGGGCGCGGGCCTGGTGGACGCGGGCAGCGGCCTCCCCGTGTTCGCCTACGAGCCGGTGCGCGCGCGCCTGTGGGGGGGCGAGGTGGAGGCGGCCTGGCACGCCTGGCGCTCGGGGGGCCAGGGCCTGGACCTCACCTTCCTGGCCGACGCGGTGGTCGCCGACGACCTGACCCACGGCGAGCCCCTGCCGCGCATCCCGCCGCTCAGGGTGGGGTGCGGGGTGGTCTTCCAGGGCCGTCGGCTGGGGGCCCGCGTGGAGCTGCTGCGCGCCCTCGAGCAGGAGCGCACGGCCGAGGGCGAGCTCGGCACGGACGGCTGGTGGCAGCTCGACGCCGGGGTCACCTGGACCCTGAGGAGCGGGGCCCGCGAGGCGGTGCTGAGCCTGACGGGCACGAACCTGCTCGACGACGAGATCCGCCTGCACTCCTCCTTCGTCAAGGACCTCGCGCCGCTGCGGGGCGCGTCGCTGCGCCTGGCCCTCGACCTGAGGTTCTGAGGGGGCCGCGCCGGGGCACGGCCGGTTCCTCTTGGGCTCGCCGGGCGGCGGGCTAGGGTCGCCCCGCCCCCGGAGGCTCCCGTGCTCACCACGATCCTGCTGCTCCTGGCCTCGCTGCTGCTGCTGGCGGTCGGCGCCGAGGCGCTGGTGCGCGGCGCGTCGGCGCTCGCCCGGCGCCTGGGCGTCTCGACCTTCTTCATCGGGCTCACGATCGTGGGCTTCGGCACCTCGACGCCCGAGCTGGTCACCTCGATCGTGGCCGGCCTGGAGGGCCGCGGCGACATCGCCGTGGGCAACGTGGTCGGCAGCAACATCTTCAACGTCGCCGCGATCCTGGGGCTGACCGCGCTGATCTGCCCGATCGCCGTGCGCACCGAGGTCGTGCGCGCCGAGGTGTTCGTGGTGATCCTGACCGGGGCGCTCCCCTTCTCGGCCCTGGCCTTCGGCGGCGTGCTGCCCCGCTGGACGGGCG
>CAZPOZ010000709.1:0-1949 GCA_964588235.1 uncultured Planctomycetales bacterium | reverse complement strand
GCTCGGCCAGCGTGGCGGCGGCCGACCCGCCGGCCAGGCCGGTGCCCACGACGATCACGCGGAACTTGCGCTTGTTCGCCGGGTTGACGAGCTTCAACTCGAACCGGTGCCGGTCCCAGGCCGTGCCGATCGGGCCGCCGGGGATCCTTGCGTCGAGCTTCATGTCAGCGTCTCCCGGGCGGCGGGACCCAGCCGAGCAGGCAGGCCAGCGGCATCGACACGTTGCCCACGAAGATCAGCAGGGCCAGCGCCGGCCCCGCCAGCCGCCGCACGCGGGCGAGCGCCGGGTGGGTGACCCCCAGCGACTGGAACAGGCTCGAGGCCCCGTGCGAGACGTGCAGCGCCAGCACCCCCTGCGCCAGCACGTACAGCAGCGCCACCGGGGCCTGCCGGAAGCCCAGCACGACCATGGCGTACACGTCGGGGTGGCCCGCGGCGTCGCGGAGCGCGAAGTGGCGGGGGTGGGTCACGCCGAGGGTGAAGTGCAGCAGGTGGTAGGCCACGAACCCCAGCACGATCAGGCCCGACAGGACCATCGTCCGGGCCGCGTAACTGGTGACCTGCGGCGTGGCCAGCGTGTAGCCGATGGGACGCGCCGCGCGGTTGAGCCGAGTGAGCCGCGCCGCCGTGGCCACGTGGGCCACGAACACCGCCGCCAGGCCGACCCGCGCCACCCACAGGAGCGGTCCCAGGCCTTTGAGCGTCCGGGCGTAGCCGTTGAGGGCCTCGGGGCCGCGGAAGAGCTGCAGGTTCCCCAGCATGTGCGCGATCACGAACAGCAGCAGGAGCAGGCCCGTGACGGCCATCACGGCCTTGGCGCCCACGCTCGCCTTCAGGGCCCGTCCGATGCTCATGCCTGCCTCCGAAGGTGTCAGGCGTCCACCGGCCCCGGCGGGGGTGCGGCGGGCGCGGTCGCGGGGCCAAGGCGCCCGCGGCGGCAGGTCAGGCTAGCACTCCAAGGCCGGGCTGGCGTGCTTCCCCCTGGAGCCGCCCGATGCCGCAACGTCCTCCCCCGAAACGGGTTGCGGCGCCGTCCGCACGCGGACGGCGCCGCTCCACGGGGTCACGGGCCGCGGCTCACTTCGCGCGCGTGTACGTGTCCACCATCTTCTGGTCGCCCATGTGCATCGTGAACTCGAACCCATCGCCCTTGGGCGCCATCACGGCCTTCATGGGTCCCATCGGGCAGTCGCCGGTCATCTCGTAGCCGGTGGCCGTCACGGGGCCGGTGAGCTTCAGGACGTCGGGCATGAAGGTGTCGAACCACCAGATCGTGCCGGACTTGCCGTCGGCGGAGAGCTTCATCAGGCCCAGGCCCTTGAAGTCGCCCATGGCGCCCTTGGAGGCGTAGTCCTGCATCAGGATCGTGTTGCCGCACACGAGCGTGCTGTTCGAGGTGCCGGTGCTCTCGCCCATGGCGCTGGTGCCCTTGACGTTCCACTTGCCCGCCAGGGCCTTGATCAGCGGGTGGGCGTCGATGGGCTTCTCGGCCTCGGGCATCGCCTGGGGATCCTCGGCCGTGGCGCGGCCGGCCCAGAACGCGCCGGCGCCGAGCAGCGCCGTCATCAGGCCCCGGGCCAGCGTCGTCTTCGTCTTCATCGCGGAGATCTCCTTGGAAGGGATGGGGGGAACAGGAAGGGACGGGGGAACCCGGCGGACGACCGGAGGCGGGGAGGGCCGGGCAAGAGCGAGGGGGCAGGGGGGCGGGGACGCCGCAGCGAGGGGCAGGCGAACCCGAGAGCATGACCTGGGGCCGCCTCCGCCGCTACCGCCGGCGCAGCCTGGCGGGGCGCAGGCGGGACGAACGTCCCTGGCCCGGCCGTGGCCTCTGCGGCAGGGCCCCGCGCGGCGGGCCGGCGCCCCGACCGTTGGGACGGAGGGGCGGGGTGAAGCTCATGGCCACCAAGTTAGGGGTAGGGCCCGTCGGAGGGCGAGACCTCTCTTGCGGA
>CAZPOZ010000708.1:0-1952 GCA_964588235.1 uncultured Planctomycetales bacterium | reverse complement strand
CCGCGTGGGCCTCGGTGATCAGCACGTTCTCGGGCTTGACGTCGCGGTGGATGGCCTGCTGCTCGTGGATCGCGGCCAGGCCCAGCGCCACCTCGCGGGCCACGTGGAGGCAGAGCGACTCCGGCAGGCGCCCGCGCTCCTGGAGCACGCGGTAGAGCGTCCTCCCTTCGACGTACTCCATCACCAGCACGGGCTGCTGGCCGCCCGCGTCGGCGACGGCGAGCGCGCCGTGGGTGCGCACCACGTTCGGGTGCCGCACGCGGCTGCCGATCTCGGCCTCGCGGCGGAACCGCGCCTCGTAGCCGACGTCTCCCCGCCAGTGGGGATGGATCACCTTGAGCGCGACCGTGCTCCCGGCCTCCACGCCGAGGGTCGGGGCGGGCGCGCAGGCCCGGGCGCAGTAGACGGCCCCCATCCCGCCGCTGCCCAGGTGCCGCAGCACCTCGAACGGACCGAGCCGGGCCCCGGGGGGCAGCAGGGCCACGCCCAGGGGGCCGTCCGGCTCGGGGGACCCGCCTGCAGCCATCGTCGCGCTCCGGCACCGTCGGTTCGGACCGACGAGCCTACCTGAGCAGGCCCGCCGCCGCCGTGCCGCGCGGAGGGCCCCGCCCGACGGGCGCCGGGGGCGCAGGCCGGGCCCGGGTCCGCCGGCTGGACATCATTTTAGGACCTGCTAAAGTATAGCCGCCGTGAGCGCCCCCCTCGCCCTGATCGCCGGCCCCCGACGCGCGCAGATCCTGCGCCTGGTCTGGCGTCAGGAGCGGCGCGCCGGCGACATCGCCGCGGCGCTGCCCGTCACCTTCGGCGCGGTCTCGCAGCAGCTCCGGCTGCTGCACGCGGCCGGGCTGGTGACCCGTCGCTCCGCCGGCCGCGAGCGCTGGTACCGGGCCTGCCCCGAGGCCCTGGGCCCCCTGGCCGGCGCCCTGGAGACGCTGTGGAGCGACGCGCTGGCGCGTCTGGCCTCCGTGGCGGAGGAGGAGGAGCGCCGTGAAGCCCGACCCGCGACCCGCCGTCGAAGTCTCGGTCCGCGTCACCGCCAGGCCCGCGACGGTCTGGCGCTGCCTGACGCAGCGGGACCTGCTCTCCCGCTGGCTGGCGGCCGACGTCGAGCTCGAGCCACGGGTGGGCGCGCCGGTGACGATCCGCTTCGACCGCTACCGCACGCGCGTGGAAGGGGCCGTCGTCGAGGTGGTCCCTGAGCGCCGGCTCGGCTTCACCTGGGGCGTGGCCGAGGGAGCCCAGCGCGACTCGATGCCCCCCGGGAGCACGCGCGTGACGATCACGCTGGCCCCCGACGGACCCGGCACGCTCGTCGTCCTGCGCCACGAGGGGCTCCCGAGCGAGCAGGAGCGTCGCGACCACCGGGGCGGTTGGCAGGCGTACGTCGCGGCGCTGGGCGCCGTCGCGTGCTGCCTCCCGGCGCTGGGCTCGCCCGAAGCGCTGGCCGACGCCTGGCTCGAGGCCTGGGCCGAGACCGCCCCCGAGCGGGGCGCGGCGCTGCTGCGCGCGACGGCGAGCGAGACGGTCGCCTTCCGCGACGCGCACGCCGACCTGCAGGGGCGCGAAGCGCTCCTCGCCTGGATCCGCGACTGCCAGGCGCGCTTCCCGGGCGTGCGCATGCGCCGGGAGGGCCCCGTGCTGGGCGCGCGCGCATCCTTGCTGGTGCGCTGGCAAGCGCGCGCGGGGGACGGACCGGTCGTCGCCCGAGGCGTCACCCGCCTGCGGCTGGACGCGGAGGGCCTCGCGGACGAGGTGGAGGGATTCTGGGAGCCCTGAGGCGCCCGGCCGCCGCGAGGGCGGGAGCGCGCGAGAAACGGCCGTCCGGGTCCCCCGGGGGTCGGTTCCCCGGCGGCCGGCGCCCGGGGGCGACCGGCCGCCGGGGGGCGTGCGCTCAGTCGCAACGCCACCAAGATAGGCGATGCGAGGCACGTGCGGCGCGCTGGAGCCGGGCG
>CAZPOZ010000707.1:0-1952 GCA_964588235.1 uncultured Planctomycetales bacterium | reverse complement strand
GCCGTGACGGCGCCGACCACGGCCACGACCGTGAGCGCCTCCGGGGTGAACTCGGGCATCATGCGCGCCACCAGGTACACGCCCGCCGTCACCATGGTGGCGGCGTGGATCAGGGCGCTCACCGGCGTGGGGCCCTCCATGGCGTCGGGCAGCCACACGTGCAGCGGCATCTGGGCGCTCTTGCCCATCGCCGCGAAGAACAGCCCCAGGCCGACCAGGGTGAGCGCGCCGTGCCCGAAGGCGCCGTCGCGGGCCGCGTCGAAGATGCGGTCGAACTCGAAGGAGCCCACCGTGGCGTAGATCAGCGCCACGGCCACGATCATGCCCAGGTCGCCGATGCGCGTGGTGATGAAGGCCTTGCGCGCCGCGTTGCCGGGCGCCTTCTTCTCGCTCCAGAAGCCGATCAGCTTGTAGGAGCACAGGCCCACCAGCTCCCAGCCGATGAACAGGTGCAGCAGGTTGCCCGCCAGCACGAGCAGCAGCATCGAGACCGAGAACATCTGCAGCCAGGCGAAGAACAGCGGGTACTTCGGGTCGCCGTGCATGTAGCCCATGCTGAAGACGTGCACGAGCAGCGCCACGAGCGTGACCACCACGAGCATCACGCCGGTGAGCCCGTCCACGTGCACGCCCACCGTCCAGGGCGCGCTGCCGGGCGTCATCCAGGTCCAGGAGGCCTCGAGCGGGGGCGCGCCGCCGAGCAGCTGGGCCGCGATCCAGGTCGCGCAGGCGAACGAGAGCCCGATCGTGCCGACGGTGAGCCAGTCGCCCTGGCGCGGCAGCCGGCGTCCGGCGAAGTACTGCACCACGAACCCGACCAGCGGGGCGAACAGCAGCAGGAGGGCGGCGGGGAGCATCGGCGGTTCAGCCCTTCAGGCTCGAGATCTGGTCCACGTCGATGCGGTCGCGCGAGTCGAACACCGTCAGGATGATCGCCAGCGCCACCGCGGCTTCGGCGGCGGCGATCGCCAGCACGAACAGCGAGAAGGCCTGCCCCCGGACGCCGCCCGCCCCGTAGCGGTCGAAGGCCACGAGGTTGAGGTTGGCCGCATTGAGCATCAGCTCGATGCCGATGAGCACGGCGACGGCGTTGCGGCGCGCCAGCACGGTGACCACGCCCACGCTGAACAGCGCCGCGGCCACGAGCAGGTAGGCGGTCAGGCCGGGATCCATCAGCGCCTCCTCCGCGCCAGGTAGGCTGCGCCCACGAGCGCCCCGAGCAGCAGCACGGAGACCAGCTCGAAGGGCACCAGGTACTGGCCCGGGTCGAGGAAGGCCCGGCCCAGGGGCGCCGTGGTGGGCGCCTTGGCCACGGGCGGGGCTCCCGTGCCCGGGAAGGCCGAGCCGCGGATGGCCAGCGCCAGGCCCAGGAAGAGCAGGCACCCGGCGAGGATCGCGGGCCAGGTGCGGGGCCGGGCCTCGAGCCCCAGGGTGCCGCGCAGGCGGGCCGTGAGCAGGATGCCGAAGACCAGCAGCACCAGGATGCCGCCCACGTAGACGATCACCTGCGCGAGCGCCACGAAGTCGGCGCCGAGCAGCAGGTAGAGGCCGGCCACGCCGACGAAGGCCGCCATCAGGCCGAAGGCGGCGTGGACGATCTTGGGCGCGAGCGCCGCCGCGACCGCGGCGACCAGCACCAGCGCCGCCAAGGCCGTGAACAGCAGCCGCGGCAGCCAGGGCGTGAGGTCGGGCAGCGCCAGGCCGGTCGGCAGCGCGCGCAGCAGCAGGGGGAGGACGGCGTCAGACACCGCTGCCCTCCGGCAGGCCCGCCTCGGGGTGCGCGCTGGTGCGCTTGGTGCGCCAGGGACCCTCGCCCTTGGTGAAGTCGATCTTCACGTGGTCGCCGCGCTCGTGGGCCGAGAGGTCGTACTCCTGCCCCATGTGGATGCAGTCCACGGGGCAGGGGTCGATGCACAGGGCGCAGAACAGGCACTTGCTGTAGTCGATCTCGT
>CAZPOZ010000706.1:0-1963 GCA_964588235.1 uncultured Planctomycetales bacterium | reverse complement strand
CGTGCACGCTGCGCAGCAGGTCGTCGTAGCCCACGAGCGCGGCCAGCGGGTTGTTCAGCTCGTGCGCCACGCCGGCCAGCGTCTGGCCCACGAGGGTCATCTTCTCGGCCTGCATCAGGCGGCGGCGGGCCAGCTCCTCGTCGGTCACGTCGCGCAGCGTGATCAGGGTCCCCAGTCGCTTGCGCCCGTCCACGATGCCTACCGCCGTGCCCGCCACCTCGACGGTCCGCTGCCCCTTGCCCCGCGGCAGGGAGGCGCGGAAGCGCCGGGAGACGCCGGGCGGCGTGCGGGCCAGCTCGTCCAGACGCACCTCGCCGATCGTCTCGGGCAGGCCCTGGTCCTCGTTGACGATCTCGAGCGCCTCGCGCAGCGCCTGGTTGGCCAGCAGCGCGCGCCCGTCGGGGCCCAGCAGCAGCACCCCCTCGCGCATCTGGCGCAGCAGGACCGAGGTCCGCCGCGTCTCCTCCGTGCGGCTGCGTTCGAAGCGCAGCACCGCCTCCCCCGTGCGCCGGGCCACGTCGGCCAGCACGCCGATCCGCTGCGGCGGCAGGGCCGCGCGCCGCGGGTCGCACACGAGCACGACGCCCGCCGTGCGGCTCCCGGCCATCACCGGCACCTCGACCACGGTGGCCACGTCGGGGCGCACCGGAGCCGGCGTGCTGTCCAGGGAGCGCGCGTGCAGGCGCGCGAGCAGGAAGTGGGAGCCGGCCGCCGCGAGCGCCTCCTGCAGGCGCGCGCGGCGCGTCTCCACGTGGTCGCTCTCCAGGCGGCCCTTCTCCTCCCAAACGCCCAGGCTCTCGCCCTCGCCTTCGAGCACGATCGCGTGGGCGGTGAGATCCAGGTGGCAGCGCAGGTGGCGCAGCACGGCCTCGGCGATCTCCGCCAGGCCCTCGCTGCGCGCCAGCGCCTGCGTAAAGGTGACCAGCTCGGCCGCTTCCGCGTCCCGGGAGCGGATCTCCCGCTCGAGCTGCTCGGAGAGCGCCTGCTGCCGAGCCCCGGCCTCGAACAGGCCCGTGATCCAGGCGGTCTCGAGCGCGGCGGTGGCCAGCAGCGAGAGGCGCAGGCCCAGGATCAGCAGCTCGGCCGTCGCCGTCTCGCCGCCCACGGGCAGCGACTGGCCCAGCACGAGCACCATCGCGCCGGCCAGGGAGCCGAGCAGCGCCGCGCCGGCCCGGCGCCCCACGGCGGCCACGAGCACGGCCACGACGTAACCCGTGAGCCAGGGAGCCTGCTGGAGCAGGCGCGGCGAGAGCAGCAGCGCGCCCAGGGCGCCGCCCGCCACGAGGTCGGCGGCCAGCACCCCGACCGCCAGGCGCGCGCGCAGCCCGCGACGCGAGAGCAGGAACGAACCGAAGGCCAGCCAGGCCAGCAGGCCCAGCGCCAAGCCGGCGACCCCGGGGCCCCGGCCGCCGGCGAGGAGCATCCAGGCGCACGCGCCGAGCCCCGTCAGGAGCAGCAGCGCGCGCAGGAGGAGCGCGGGCGTGAGCGAACGCGTCGGCATGCGAGGAACGAGGCTCCTCCCGGGGCGCCGCCCCGGCCGTTGCAAGCAGGTCCGGGGGCCCTATCGGCCCGTGGGCCGCGGTCACTTGACGGTTTCCGGCCCTGCCCCGCGCCCGGACCCCTGGTACAACCCGCGGCCCATGCCTCCCGAGCCCTCCGCCGGCGACGACGTGTTCCTGCTCGGGCGGGTGGCGGCGGCAGCCGCCGCCGGCGACGACCCGGGCTTGCGCCAGGCGCTCCAGGGGGCCCGGTCGGCCGCCGTCGCCGCCGGGCGGCTGCGCGAGACGCTGCGCATGCTGGTCCCGTACGCAGGCCATCCGCGGGCGATCGCGGCCTTCGCAGCCGCCGGGCTGCCGCCGCCGGCCGCCGGGGAGGCCGTGGAGCACGACCCCGTGGAGCGCGCGGGCCGCGGGCGGCGCGCGTTCGAGGCCGTCTACGGGCCGACGGCGGAGCGCGTGCTGGC
>CAZPOZ010000705.1:0-1966 GCA_964588235.1 uncultured Planctomycetales bacterium | reverse complement strand
TCCCCTCAGGCTCGTACAATCCCCGCGCTTCGGCGCCCTCGGCCGCCCCCTTCCCCGAGAACCCATGGCACAGACGACCACCCTTCCGGCCCCCAAGTCCGGGACCGACCGCGCCCCGATCGTGAACGAGTGCTCGATCCAGGTGGCGACGGTCAACGGCTCCGGCAGCCAGACGGCCAACAACACCCTCCTCCGCGCCATCTTCCAGATGGGCATCCCGGTGTCGGGGAAGAACCTCTTCCCGAGCAACATCGCCGGCCTGCCGACCTGGTTCACGATCCGGGCGAACAAGCACGGGTACATCGCGCGCCGCAAGGAGATCGACGTCCTCGTCTGCATGAACTCGGACACGGCCGTCGACGACGTGAAGGCCGCGGTGGCCGGGTCGGCCGTGGTCTACGAGGACACGCTGGGCCTCGAGAAGCACCGGACCGACCTCGTCTTCTACCCGGTGCCGTTCCAGAAGATCGTCAAGGAGGTCTGCCCCGACCCGAAGCTGCGCAAGCTCGTGGTCAACATGATCTACGTGGGCGTCGTGGCCCACCTGCTCGCCATCGAGGTCCCCGAGATCGAGAAGGCGCTGTTCAAGGCGTTCTCGAAGAAGCCCAAGGCCCTCGAGCTGAACAAGGCGGCCGTCGAGGCGGGCCTCGCGTACGCGCGCGCGAGCCTCGTCAAGAAGGACCCGTACCGCGTCGAGCGGATGAACGAGAACGCGGGCAAGCTCCTGATCGACGGCAACGCCGCGGCCGCCATCGGCTGCATGTTCGCCGGCGTCACGGTCGTGACCTGGTACCCCATCACGCCGTCGAGCAGCCTCTGCGAGAGCCTGATCGACTACCTGAAGGCCTACCGCATCGACGCCGAGACGGGCAAGGCCACGTTCGCCGTGGTCCAGGCCGAGGACGAGCTGGCCGCGATCGGCATGGTGATCGGCGCCGGCTGGGCGGGGGCGCGCTCCATGACGAGCACGAGCGGCCCCGGCGTCAGCCTCATGGGCGAGTTCATCGGCCTCTCCTACTACGCCGAGGTGCCGGGCGTCATCGTCGACATCCAGCGCACGGGCCCCTCGACGGGCCTCCCGACCCGCACGATGCAGGGCGACGTCATGAAGGCGGCCTACGCCTCCCACGGCGACTGCCAGCACCCCTGCCTCTACCCCAACGGGCCGGTCGAGGCCTACCAGTTCGCCATCGACGCGTTCGAGCTGTCCGAGGGCCTCCAGACCATGGTCTTCGTCCTCTCGGACCTCGACCTCGGCATGAACCTCTGGATGGCCGACCCCTTCCCGTACCCCGAGAAGCCCATCACGCGCGGCAAGGTCCTCGACGACGCCGGCGTCGTCGCGATGAAGGACTGGGGCCGCTACAAGGACGTGGACGGCGACGGCATCCCGTACCGCACGCTCCCTGGCACGCCGGGCGGGCTGGGCGCGTACTTCACGCGCGGCTCGGGCCACGACGAGTACGCGCGCTACAGCGAGGACGGCGCCACCTTCGCGCGCAACATGGACCGGCTGGCGCGGAAGTTCGAGACGGCGGCGCGCCTGGTGCCCGCCTCCGTGAAGGATGGCGCGGGCGCCAAGACGGGCATCCTGGCCTACGGCACCACGCACCACGCGGTGGTGGAGTCGCGCGACCAGCTCAAGGCCGAGCAGAGCCTGACCACCGACTACCTGCGCGTGCGCGCGTTCCCCTTCGACGCAGGCGTGGCCGCCTGGATCGCCGCCCACGAGCGGGTGTACGTGGTGGAGCAGAACCGCGACGGGCAGATGCTCGAGCTGCTGCGCATGGAGTACCCGCAGCTGGCCACGCGCCTGCTCAGCGTGCGCCACTACGACGGGCTCCCCATCGACGCACGAACCGTGACCGACCAGATCGCCGCGGCCGAGAAGGCTCGCGCCGCCGCCGGGAAGGGACGCTGACCATCAGCCAGACCACCACCGCCGATCCGGCCCCCAAGGGCAGCA
>CAZPOZ010000704.1:0-1968 GCA_964588235.1 uncultured Planctomycetales bacterium | reverse complement strand
TCTGCTCGAACTCGGCCCGGGGGCCGCGCGGGGGGGGGGGCGGGGGGGGGGGGGGCCCGCCCCCCCCCCCGCCGCCCCCCGCCCCCCCGACGCTCCCCGGCGCTGGCCGCCCACTTCCTGGAGGTGGCGGGCCTGCTGCAGCAGGGCGCGGCCGCGGCCGCGCTGCTCGCGCTGGCCGAGGCCGGCGCGCTCGAGCCCGTGGTGACGGTGCGCGCGCCCGAGGGCGCGGCGGCGGGCTGGGACGTGCTCGCCCTGGAGGTGCAGCCGGGCCAGGCCCTCGAGGCCGGCGCCTCGCTGGTCCGGCTGCGCGACGACCGCGAGATCGACCTGGTGCTCGCCCCGGCGCCCTCCGACCTGCCGGCGCTGGCCGCCGCGCTGGCCTCCGGCGAGTCGCTCGCGGCCGAGCCGCTGATCCCGAGCGCCTGCGCCGCGCTGGGCTCGGTGCGCCTGATCGCGCTCACCGGCGGCGGGGACGGGGCGCCGCCCGGGGCCCGCGCGCGGGTGGAGAACGTCGAGCTGTGCGGCGCCTCGGCGGGCCGCGGCGTGCGCACCTGGGAGCTGCGGCCGGGGCTCGACTACGTGGTGCGCGTGCCCGTCGAGCGGCGGCCCCAGCGCTTCGTGCTGCCTGCCGACGCCATCGCCTACCGCGGCGCCCAGGCGCTGGTGCTGCTGCCCGACGGCGACGCCTTCCGGCCCGTGCCCGTGCGCCTGGAGCACCACGACGCGCGCGTGGCCGTCGTGGCCGCCGACGGGGTCCTGTTCCCGGGCACCCGCGTGGTGGTCCGGGGCGCGCCCGCCCTGGCGCTGGCGCTGCTGGCCGGCGAGGGAGGAGGGGGGGGGCACGGCCACGCCCACCCCCACTGAACGCCCATGCTCAACCTCAACCGCATGATCGCCGGCAGCCTGCGCGCCCGGGGCGCCGTGGCCGCCGTGGCCCTGCTGATCGCCGCCGTGGGCGGGGTGCTCGCCCTGCAGCTGCCCGTGGACGTGCTGCCCGACCTGGACCGGCCGCGCGTGACGATCATGACCGAGGCCCACGGCCTGGTGGCGGAGGAGGTCGAGCGGCTGGTGACCCGCCCCCTCGAGCAGGCCGTCAACGGCGCGACGGGCGTGGACGTGGTGCGCAGCCAGTCGGGCCCGGGCCTGTCGATCGTCTTCGTCGAGTTCGGCTGGGGCACGGACGCCTTCCGCAACCGGCAGGTAGTGCAGGAGCGCCTGGCCTCGGCCCGCCGCCTGCTGCCGGAGGGGCTGGAGCCCGAGCTGACCCCCGTGGCCTCGATCGTGGGCCAGATCCTGCACCTGGGCCTGCGCGGCCGCACGGCGGACGTGGACGGCGACGGCCTGCGCCTGCTGGCCGACGGCGTCGTCAAGCCGCGCCTGCTCTCGGTGCCGGGGGTGGCGCAGGTGGTGGTCATCGGCGGGGCGCCGCGCCAGCTGCAGGTGATCGCCGACGCGCGCGCGCTGCTGCAGCACGGCGTGGGTCTGACCGAGCTCGCGGAGGCGGTCACGAAGGCCAACCGCGCCGGCTCGGGCGGCGTCCTGCCGCTGGCGGGCGAGGGCCCCGAGGTGAGCGTGCCGGGCTTCGTGAAGGAGGCCGCCGAGCTGGCCGAGGCGGTCGTCCGGCCCGAGGGGCCGCGGCCCGTGCGCGTGAAGGACATGGCCGAGGTGCGCTACGGCCCGGCGGCCCTGCGCGTCGGGGAGGCGGGCATCGACGGCCGGCCCGGCGTCGTGCTGGTGGTCAGCAAGCAGCCCGGCATCGACACGGTCACGCTGACCGACCGCCTCCACGCCGAGCTGGCCGCGCTGGCCCCCTCGCTGCCGAAGGACGTGGAGGTCGTGCCGGCCATCTTCGAGCAGGCGGCCTTCGTGCACCGCGCCATGGAGAACGTGAGCCTGGCCGTGCGCGACGGCGCCCTGCTGGTGCTGGTGATCCTGTTCCTGTTCCTGCTCAACGTGCGCACGACGGCG
>CAZPOZ010000703.1:0-1976 GCA_964588235.1 uncultured Planctomycetales bacterium | reverse complement strand
CCGGCGAGCGCGTTCAGGTAGACCGCCAGGGTGGCCACCAGGGTCTTGCCTTCGCCCGTGACCATCTCGGCGATGCGGCCCTGGTGCAGGACCATGCCGCCGATCAGCTGCACGTCGAAGTGCCGCAGGCCGATCGTGCGCTTGCTGGCCTCGCGCACGCAGGCGAAGGCCTCGGGGAGCAGGTCGTCCAGGGTCTCGCCGCGGGCGAGCCGCGCCCGGAGCTCGGGCGTCTTGGCCTGGAGCGCGGCGTCGTCCAGCGCCTCGAGCAGGGGCTCGAAGGCGTTGATGCGCTCGACGACGGGCAGGATCGCCTTGACGACGCGGTCGTTGCGGCTGCCGAAGACTTTCCGGATCAGGGTTCCGATCATCGCCGGGGCCGGTCCTTCAGGGGCAAGCCGGGGAGGGTAGCAACGCGTCGGGAGGACGCCCCGGTCCTGGAGGGGGGTCGGCGGGGCCGCCAACGCGAGCGGGGGGCCGGCCCTGAGGCCCGCCCCCCGCCGGCGCGTGCGTACGACCGGACCGACCCGGGCCGGGCTACTGGCCCGCGGGCGCGGCGGCGTCGCCGCCGGCGGGGGCCGCCCCGGCCTTGGTGTACTTCACCAGGCCCATGTCCTTGGCGTTGATCCACAGCTGCTGGCTGAGCACGCCGTCCTTCTGGCTCAGGGTCAGGCGCATCGGGCCCCAGCGGGTCATGCCCGCCACGGTGGCGCTGTCGGCCGTCGCCTCGCCGGTCAGCATGTCGGCCTGGCTGTCGTGGCTGGAGAAGCCCCAGTAGCTCACGGTCTTGCCGTCCGCGGCGACCTTCCACAGGCCCAGGCTGTGGAGCGGATCGACCTTGCCGTCGGGGCCCTTCCACTGCAGCGTCGCCTCGGTGAGCAGCGCCGTGCCGTCCATCACCAGGCGCGCGTGGGCTCCGCCCTCCGCCTTGTCGCCCGTGGGGAAGTCGCAGGTGCAGGCCCAGTCGCCCACCAGGCTCGTCAGGAAGGGTTGGGCGAGGGCGGCCTCCTTCGTGGGCACGGCCGGAGCCGCCGCGGCCGCCGGCACGACGGGAGCCGCCGCGGCGCCCGCCGCGGGGGGGCAGGGATCGCCGCCCAGGGCAGCCGGGGCCCAGAGGGCAGCGGCACCCAGGCCGGCCGAGGACAGCACGCCGAGGGTGAAGGCCGTGATCGAGCGCATCGTTCCGTCTCCTGAAGGGTCCGCGCCGCCGGGCGGGCCTGCCCGGGGTCGCTACGGCACCGTCGCAGCATCTTGCCCCATCCGTCGGGGCTTGGGAAGCCCCCCCTGCCGGACGGCCTACCCTCGCGGGTGGTAGCGCCGGTGCACCGCCTTGAGGCGCTCGGCATCCACGTGCGTGTAGACCTGGGTGGTGGTCACGCTCGAGTGCCCGAGCAGCTCCTGCACGGCGCGCAGGTCGGCCCCCCCCGCCAGCAGGTGCGTGGCGTAGCTGTGGCGGAGGACGTGCGGGCTCGGTGCCTCGGCCAGGCCGGCCCGGAGCGCCCGGACCTTCAGCAGGCGCAGCACGCGGTGCCGATCCAGGGCCCGGCCGGTGCGGGAGAGGAACAGGCGCTCGGAGCGTCCGGGCGGCAGCCTCGGCCGGCCCTCCGCCAGCCAGCGCTCCACGGCGGCCGCCGCGGGGGCCCCCAGGGGCACCCAGCGTTCCTTGCCCCCCTTGCCCAGGCAGCGCACGACCCGGTCGGCCAGGCGCAGGTCGGCGAGCCTCCAGCCCACCGCCTCGCTGACCCGCGCCCCCGTGGCGTAGAGCAGCTCCAGCAGGGCCCGGTCGCGCAGCTCGAGGGGCGCGTCCCCGGAGGCGCCCGGAGGGTCCGAGAGGAGGGTCTCGACGGCGCGGCGGGAGAGCACCCGGGGCAGGCGCTCCCAGGCCTGCCCCGTGGGCAGGCCCTCCGTGGGGTCGCGACCGAGCGCGCCCATGGAGCTGGCGAAGGCGGCGAAGCCGCGGAACGCGGCCAGCCGCCTGG
>CAZPOZ010000702.1:0-1978 GCA_964588235.1 uncultured Planctomycetales bacterium | reverse complement strand
TGGTGGCCAGGGCCGGAGTTGAACCGGCGACCCTGCGATTTTCAGTCGCATGCTCTACCAGCTGAGCTACCTGGCCGGGCAGCAAGGCGGCCGATCTCACAACGGATCCGGGGGGGCCGCCAAGGAGATTCCGGCGCCGGAGTGCGGCTCGGCGCCCGCCGCGCCGCTCCACGGGGTCGGCCCCGCCGGGCGCCGCAGCACCGCCCCGCTCACAGCGCCGGGGCCGCCTCCCGCAACGCCTCCTCCACGTCGGAGCGGATCTGCGCCACCAGCGCCTCCCGCGACGGGAAGCGCCGCTCCGGCCGCAGGAGGCGCACGAGCTCGACCTCCACCGTCTCGCCGTAGAGGTCGAGATCCAGGCCCGGCACGTGCACCTCGAGCACCGGAGCCGCGCCCTCGCCGGCGGGGCCGTCGGGGCAGAACGTGGGCCGGTCCCCCACGTTGGCCACCGCCGGCCAACGCCGACCGCGCACCTCCGCCACCACGGCGTAGACGCCCCGCGGCGGCAGCAGCTCGCCGTCGGGATCCACGTTCGCCGTGGGGACGCCCAGGGTGCGCCCGCGACCGTCCCCCCGCACGACCCGCCCGAACAGCGCCACCGGCCGGCCCAGCATGGCCCGCGCCTCGTCCAGCCGACCCGCCTGGATCGCGTCGCGGATGCGGCTCGAGGAGATCGGGCGGTCCCCCACGGCGATGGCGGGCGCCTCGGCCACCTCGAAGCCCAGGCTCGCGCCCAGCGGGCGCAGCGTGGCGGCCGTGCCCCCCTGGTCGCGGCCGAAGTGGGCGTTGTAGCCGAAGAGCAGGCCGACGATCCCCAGCCGCCCCACGAGGATCTCGCGCGTGAAGCGCTCGTAGCTCAGCGCGCGCAGCGCCTCGTCGAAGGGCAGCAGCACCGTGGCCGCCACGCCGTGCCGCTCGAGCAGCCGCAGGCGATGCCCCGCGGAGAGGATGCGCCGCGGCGGCGCGCCCGAGATCACCGCCAGCGGATGCGTGTCGAAGGTCAGCACCACGGGCTCGCCGCCCAGCCGCGACGCCAGGGCCCGCAGATGCTCGAGCACCACGAGGTGCCCCCGGTGCAGCCCGTCGAACATGCCCACGGTGGCCACGGGGCGACGGAACTGCGCGGGGCTCAGACCGGGCAGGCCGTGGTGGAGGCGCATCGGGCCCGCGACCGCGCGCGTCAGACCGCCACGGCCGCCGAGCGTCCGCCCCGCTCGGCGAAGCGCTGGCGCAGCCGCTCGAGCTCGGGCTCGGCCTCCTGCCGGTCGTCGGGCGCGAGCCGGTCGATGAACACGCGGCCGTCGAGGTGGTCGGCCTCGTGCTGGACGATGCGCGCCACGAAGCCCTCGAGCAGCAGCTCGCGCGGCGTGAGGGTCAGGTCCTGGTAGGCGAGCCGCACCGTGCGCGCGCGCTCCACGCGCCCGTAGATGCCCGGGAAGGAGAGGCAGCCCTCCTCGCCGAGCTGGGCGCCGTCCTGCGCCAGGAGGCGCGGGTTGAGCAGCACCTGCTCGTCCCCCGGGTCGCCGGAGGGGCAGACGAGCATCAGCCGCAGCGGCACCCCCACCTGCGGCGCGGCCAGGCCGACGCCCCGGAGCTCGAACATGATCCGGCGCATCTCGGCCACGATCTGCTTGAGCCGCGCGTCCACCGCCTGGACGGGCTTGGCGCCGGCGAGCAGCACCGGGTCGGGCCAGAGCACGATCTCGAGGGGCGCGGGCAGGAGGGGCGCTTCGGCGGCCATGGCAACATCCTATCCATGCCCGCCGGGGCACCCCCGTCGCGCGCGGTGCGCGGGCCCGGGCCTTCCCCGCGCGCAGCCGACGCCGTAGGATCGCCTCCCCCGAAGGAGCCCGAGCCCCCATGGCGTTCGCCGACCTCAAGAACAAGGCCAAGGAAGCCTTCCGGCGCAAGAACTACGACCTTGCGGTCCAGATCTACGTCGAGGCCTTCCAGTTCGAGGCCAACGACCAGGAGGCCG
>CAZPOZ010000701.1:0-1979 GCA_964588235.1 uncultured Planctomycetales bacterium | reverse complement strand
CACGCAGGCGCTGCTGCGCGCCCTGGCCCTGGCGCTGGACCTGCCCCTCGTGCTGGACGCCGACGACCTGCTCGCGCTGCGCGGGCGCCTGCGGCTGCTGCGCCGCCGCCGCGCGCCCACCGTGCTCACCCCGCACGCCGGCGAGGCCGCGCGGCTGCTGGGCACGACGGCCACCGCCGTGGAGGCCGACCGCGCGGCCGCGCTCGACGCGCTCGTCGGGGCGTCCGGCGCCACCGTCGTGCTCAAGGGCCCGGGCACCCTCGTGGGGCAGGGCGCCCGCCGCTGGCGCTGCCGCCATGGCGGGCCGGTGCTGGCCACCGGCGGCAGCGGCGACGTCCTGGCCGGCCTGGTCGCGGCGCTGCTGGCGGAGCCGGGCGCCACGCCCTTCGAGGCCGCCACCGCGGCCGTGGACTGGCACGCCCGCGCCGCCGACCACGTGGAGCGCGCCGACCCGGGCCGCCGCGGCCTGCCGCCCAGCGCGCTCGTGGCCGCCCTGGCCCCGGCCCTGACGGCCTGGCGCCGGGAGCGCCGCCCGGCCGGCGCGTCGCGCGCCCGGGAGCCCTGATGCGCAGGCTGGCCCGGCTCGCCGCCTGCGGCTGGGCAGCGCTGCTCGCCCTCCTGGCCGGACCCCGCCCGGCGCCGGCCGGCGGGCCGGACCTGCCCACGGGTCTGCTCGCGCTGCCCGAGACCGCGGCGGAAGCCGGGGCGGCCGAGCGGGCGCTCGAGCTGCTCGCCCGGGCAGCGTCGGACGACGACTCCCTCGGCCTGCGCCAGGCGCGCACGCTGCTGCGGGCAGGCGGGGCGGCGGCGCTCAAACGCGTCTCGGCCCTGCTGCTGTCGGCCGGGCCTGGCGACGCCCGCGCGCTCCACGGGGTCCAGGTGCTCGCAGCCTCCCCGGAGCCGGCGCTCGACGCCGTGCTGACGATCCTGGCGGCGCGCGAGGACGCGGCGCTGCGCGCGGCCGTGGCCGACGCCCTGGGCCTGCCACGGACGGCGCAGGGGCTCGCGGCGCTCGTGGGCCTGGCGCGCGACCCTCTGCCCGGCGTGCGCGCGGCCGCCCTGCGCGCGCTCTTCGCACGGGACGACCGTCCCGCCCGGGAGGCGCGCACGACGTCGGCCCGCGACGCCGACCCCGAGCTCGAGGCCCTGCGCCTGAGGCTCCTGCGCCTGCGTGGCGACGGCGGCGAGGCGGTCCTGCGCGCCGCGCGGCAGGGCTGGGAGGCGGGCCGCACGCCGGCCGAACGCTTGGCCGCCGGGCGCCTCCTGTGCACGCCGGCGGCGCGCGCCTCGACGGCCGAGCTGCTGGCCCTCGTGGAGGAGGCCGGCAACGGCCCCGTCGCCGCCGCCGCGCTGCGCGCGCTGGCAGGCCGGCCCTGCGCGGGCTACGACCCGGTGCAGGAGCGCTGGGTGGCCGTGGACGCCGCCGTGGAGGCGCTCGGGCGCCCCGACCTCGAGCCGGGGGCGCGCGCCGCGCTCATCGACCGCGCCGTGGACTGGCTGGCGCGCCCCGTGCCGATGGATCCCCTCGGACGCGATCCGATCCCCGAGCTGGCCCTGCGGCGCCGCCTGCCCGAGGAGGGGGCCGCGCTGCTGCCGGCGCTGCTGCGACGGTTCGAACCGGGCGGGTTCGCGGCGCCGCGCGACGGGGCCACGCTCCTGGCCGAGCTGGCCCCGGACGTCGCCTACCCGGCCCTCGTGCGCCTGCTGGGCGCCGAGCGGCCCCAGGCCGTGCGCGCCGCGGCCAGCGGGGCGCTGCGCCGGCTGGGCGTGCTGCGCGACGAAGCGCTGGCCCGGCGCCTGACCGCGCCCGGGGAGGAGGCCTCCATCCGCCGCGACGCGCTGGCGACCCTGGGCCAGGCCGAGGCGCCCTGGGCCGGGTCGCCGCCGGGCGCGCGCCGGGCCGCGGCCGCCGCCGCGACGCGCGCGGCGGCGGCCGACGCCCTCGAGGAGCGGCCCGAGCCCGAGGCGCGACGGCTGCT
>CAZPOZ010000700.1:0-1984 GCA_964588235.1 uncultured Planctomycetales bacterium | reverse complement strand
GCGTCCCGGTCGCGGTTGATCTCCTCGATGTGCATCGAGGCGATCACCTGGCGCAGCTGGCCGAAGATGATGTCGCGGGCCTGGGCCTCGACCTGCTCGGGCTGGAGTCCCAGCAGCCGGATGGCCGCGTTCTGCATCACGCTGGGCTCGGTGCCGATGGCGACCGTGAACACCGAGGGCACGTTGACGCGGATGTTCTCGGCGGAGAGCGCGCCGCGCAGTGGGATCTCGATCTGGATGGGCTCCAGGTCGAGGAAGTCGTAGTCCTGGATCAGCGGGATCACGAAGGCGCCGCCGCCGTGCAGGCACTTGCTGGCCTGCCCGCCCCCCACCTTGCCGTAGACGACCAGGATCTTGTTCGAGGGGCAGCGCTTGTAGCGCGTGACCAGCAGCAGCAGGAACGAGAAGACCAGCAGGACGCTGAAGGCGATCAGCGCGCCGGCCCAGGGCCCGTCCTCCGCGGCCAGGGCCGTCGGCGCCAGGGGCAGGAACCCGCCGAACAGTCCGCTGAGGCACGTCATCGGTCCACCTCCCGCCGCGGGCACGTCGGCCCGCCGGCCCTCAGGCCGCAACCACCTTCACCGTGTCGTCGCCCACGAGGGAGACGACCTGCACCTGGGCGCCCGTCGGCAGCGCCTCGCCGTCGGTGAGCGCGCGCAGCTCGAGCGTGCGCCCCTGGATCTCCACCGTCACCTTGCCGGCGCCGCCGCCGCGGGCGGGCACGTGCAGGTAGACCGAGCCCTGCGTGCCCACGGCGTTGCGCAGGTCGACCGTGCCGCTGACGGTCAGCCGGGACAGCCCGCGCATGAGGAAGGCCACGACGAACATCCCGCAAATCCCGGCCAGGCTCGCCACGAGGGCGCGCGGCAGGGGCTCCCAGCCGGCCTCCAGGAGGGCGAGCCCCGTCAGACCGAACAGGCCCGCGAAGGCCACCAGCGCCTTGAGCGAGAGCACGCCGAAGAACCAGGAGCCGTCGTGGCTGCCGGCCCCGCTGTCGGCCGTCCCGTGGCCCAGCTGACCCGCCTCGTGACCTCCGTCCAGGTCGCCCTCGCCCGCCAGGCCGAAGACCTGCAGGAGCACCTGCAGCAGGAGGATCGCGCTGCCGGTGAGCCCGAGGATCAGGTAGATCGTGCGTTCCATGGGCGACCCCCGGCGTCGGGCCCGCCCGGGGGCCCCCGCCGCCCCGATTCTGCCCGCGACGTCGGGCTCCTGCAACCGGATAGGATGTGGCCGTGCCCGCGCCGTCGCCGCTCCACGTGCTCCTGGTGGCCCTGGGAGGGGCGCTGGGCGCCTCGGCCCGGTTCGCGGTGGGCCACCTCCTGGCGCGCCCCTGGGCCACGCTGGGCGTCAACCTGCTCGGCTGCCTGGCGATCGGCGCCCTGGCCGCCCTGCCGCTGGGCGCCGGCTGGCTGGCCTTCGCGGCGGTCGGCCTCC
Source organism: uncultured Planctomycetales bacterium (assembly GCA_964588235.1). Lineage (GTDB taxonomy): Bacteria > Planctomycetota > PLA2 > PLA2 > JAEUHO01 > CAZPOZ01. The sequence continues at coordinate 550 of CAZPOZ010000700.1, read as the reverse complement.
TGGGCGGGTTCACCACCTTCAGCACCTTCGGGCTGGACGCCGTCGCGCTGGTCGAGGACGGCCGGCCGCTGGGCGCGGCGCTCTACGTGGCGGGGAGCGTGGGCCTGGGTCTGCTCGCCGTCCTGGCCGGGCGCGCGCTCACGCGGCTGGCGCTCGGATGAGCGCGGCCAGCGCCCTGGCCGCGGGGCCGGGTGCGCTACGCTCTCTCCCGTGAGCCCGACGACCCCCGACGACGCGTCCCGGACCCGGATGGAGGCGCTGATCCGCGCCGGGGTCGACCTGGCCGCCATGCAGGACCTGGACGCCCTGCTCCGGCGCATCCTGGACCTGGCCACCTCGAACCTGGGGGCCGAGCGGGGGGCGATCTTCGTGCTCGAGCCCCGGACCGGCGACCTCGTCAGCCACGTGTTCCACGGCGACGAGCTGGAGCGCCTCGTGGTCAAGGCGGGCCAGGGCATCGTGGGCGAGGTCGTGGCCCACGGCATCAGCGTGCGGCTCGACGACGCCTACGCCGACCCGCGCTTCGACCGCTCGGTGGACGCCGCCACGG
>CAZPOZ010000699.1:0-1984 GCA_964588235.1 uncultured Planctomycetales bacterium | reverse complement strand
GGTGGCGGACGGAGGGGGCCCCGCGGACGGGGTGGGCCCGACGCCCCGGCGGCGCTCCACGGGGTCGGCGGGCTCGGGCGCCCCCGGGCCGAGCAGGCGCGCGAGGCCCGCGACCAGGACGACCCCGAGCAGCGCGGCCCCGGCCCGGCGCACGCGGACGGACACGACGGAGTGCATCAGCCCCCATCGTACGCAGGCGACGCGTGCGACGCGGCCGTTGCGCGCGCCGGCGGACGCTGCCCCGGGTCCCCTCCGCCCGCCCGTGTGGCCCGGCCCGCAGGACCTGCGCATCCCTGCGCGCAGCCACGGCGCCGCCCCCGCGCGCGAGGCGCAGGCCCGGCGCCGCGATTGGCACCCGCGGTGCGGCTCCGAGGCCGGAGCGGACCGCACACCGGCCTGTGCGCCGGCTCCGGGAGGTGGTCCATGACGCGCCGCGCGCTCCGCCCCTGGCTGCTGCTCCTGGGGCTCCTGGCGGCGGCCGCCCCCGCGCCGCCGGCCCGGGCCGGCGACGTGGCCGCCGGCCGGGTGCGTCTGGACTTCGACGCCGAGGCCCAGCGCACGGGCGACCTCTCGGCGCGGGTCACGATCCGCTTCCCCCGGCCGTTCTTCCAGACCCTGAAGGAGAAGAGCCCCGACCCGCGGCGCTTCCTGCAGTCGTTCGGCACGCGCCGCGTGGACTACGAGCTGGCCCCGGGCGCGGTGGCCCGCTACGAGGAGCCGCGCTCGGCCGTCGTCCTGGAGATGACCCAGCTGGGCGCGGCCAAGGGGCTGGGCGGCGGGCGCTTCGAGCTGGAGGTCGAGAAGGACTCCGAGTACGTGTCGCGCACGACCGATGCCTCGGGCCGGGTGACCGTGACCTTCTACGTCGCCAGCCCGATGGAGGACGGCGGCCTGCTCGTCGGCCCCCTGAAGGTGCGCCTGCCCGCCGGAGCCGCCGACGTCTCGGTGGACGACGAGCGGCACGTCCTGCGCTGGCGGCTGTCCGAGTCCGCCGGCAGCGGCCCGGCGAAGGTCGCCGTGGACGTGCGCGCGCGCGAGCGGCTGATGTCGGCCGTCTACAAGGTCTACGGGCTCGGCGCCCAGTTCGCCGCGCAGTGGGTCGGCAAGGCCGTGGTGCGCAACGAGGGCGCGAGCCTGGTCCGCGACCTGCGCGTGCGCTGGCGCGTGGAGGGCTACGCCGAGTGGTCGCCCTGGCAGAAGTTCGCCGAGCTCGTGCCCGGCCAGACGGTCGTGGCCGTCTACTACCCCGTGCTCTCGGCCTCGATCGCGTCGCTCACCTCGAACACGCCCGCCACGCTCCATGTGGAGTGGTCGTACCAGGACCTCCAGGGCGCGACCCACGCCGACTCCGACGGGCGCAGCCTGATCGTCCTGGGCGGGCACGAGCTGGTGATGGGCACCCTGACCCCGGAGGAGTCGTTCGGCTCGTGGAAGGAGAGCCACGACGCGGCGCCGCTGATGGCCGCCTGGGTCACGCGCGACGACCCGGTGGTGCGCCAGTTCGCCGCCATGGCCAACCGCCTGGCGGGGGGCGTGGGCGCCTCGGGCAGCGACGAGGCCGCGCTGCGCGTGCTGCGCTCGATCTACGAGCTCATGCTGGCCAACGACTTCAGCTACCAGCACCCGCCGGGCCTCGTGGACCGCTCCGTGTCCTTCGACCCGCAGATGGTGCAGAGCGTCAAGCACCCCCGCGACGTGCTGCGGGACCGCTCGGGCACCTGCATCGACCTGGCGATCTTCATGGCGGCCGCCGGGCACGCCGTGGGCATCGACCCGCTGCTCGCGGCCGTCCCGGGCCACGTGTTCCCCGTGTTCCGCTTCCCCAGCGGGACCCTCGTCGGCTTCGAGTCCACGGGCGTGCGCGGCGGCCTGCGCTTCGGCAGCCTGGAGTTCGGCAAGGCCCTCGAGCTCGGCCGCCGCGGGCTGGCCCAGGCGCAGGCCGACGGCCGCCTCTACCTGATCGACGTCCAGGCCCTGTGGACGG
>CAZPOZ010000698.1:0-1989 GCA_964588235.1 uncultured Planctomycetales bacterium | reverse complement strand
GAGCAGGTGACCGTCTCCGCGATCAACCGCAACAACAAGGGGCGCAGCGGGCCCGGCCGCCTCTACCTGGCCTCGCCGCTCACGGTCGCCGCCTCCGCGGTGCTGGGGCGCATCGCCGCCTGGCGGCCCGACCTCTTCCAGGCGCCGGCGGCCGCCTCCCGCCCATGAGCGCGCCCGCGTCCCCGGGGTCGCTGCCCGATCCGACGCGGCTGTTCGAGGCCCTGGCGGAGGTGGGCGCCGCCGAGACGCTGGACGGGGCGGCCGAGGCCGCCTGCCAGGCCCTGGTCGCCGCCTCCCCCTGGAAGCGGGCCGCGTTCGTGCAGTCGCTCCCCAGCGGGCTCGTCTTCGGCTGCGCGGGGCTCGAGCCGGCCGAGCGCGACGCGCTGCGGGGGTCGCTGCTCCGGTTCGGCCCCGTGGAGCGCAGCGCGAACCGGCTGTTCGTGCTCGAGACGCATCGCCTGGCGCCCGACCTCGACGTGGCCTTCATCGCCCAGGAGCGGCGTGAACGGCTGCCCGCCGTCCTCCTGCGCAGCCCGGCCGGCGCGGGGCCGGCGGGAGCCGTGCCGCCCGGCGACCGTTGGGAGGAGGGCGACGAGCTGGTGCTGCTGCCGCACCAGGCCGGGGGCGCCTCGCTGGGCACGCTGGCGCTCGCGGCGCCGGCCGACGGACGGCGCCCGACCGCGGCCGACGCGCCGGCGCTGCGCGCCCTGCTGGCCTTCGCCCGGGCCGTGGGCGCGCTGGTGCGCTCGCGCGAACGGGCGCTGGAGGGCGGGCGCGAGCAGGCTCGCCGGGTGCTCGACCACGTGCGGCTGCTGGCCCGGGCCGACGACGTGGACACGCTGCTGGACCGCCTGGCCGAGGTCTCGGCGCGCATCGCGGGGTACGGGGTGGGCGTGCTCACGGCCCACATGGACGACGGCTCGCACGTCGGCACCTGGAACCTCCCCGCCGCCGAGCGCGAGGCCTTCCGGCGCAGCAGCCGGGGGACCACCGTCGAGAGCACGGCCCGCAAGCGCGCGCGCATCCGCTCCCTGGCCTTCCCCGGCACGGGGATCGCCTACGTGCCGCACGACGCGCCCCTGGAGCGCTCTTCGGCGTTCGCGCCGGGGCGTGCGGTCCCCGGAGGCTCCTGGCACCCCGAGGACCGCCTCTTCGTGCTGCTCAAGACGACCCAGGGCCGCGACATCGGCGTGCTCTCGCTGGACGAGCCGGCCGACGGGCGCGCGCCGGCGGCCGGCTCGCTCGGGGCGCTGCTCGTGGCCGAGCGTTTCCTGGATCTGGGCGGAGCGCTCCTCGAGACGCGCCTGCTCCAGGCCCAGGTCGAGCGCACCCAGCGGCTCGAGGCCGTGGGGACCCTGGTGACGGGGATCGCGCACGACTTCAACAACCTGCTGGGCGCGATCATGGGCTACGCCTCGCTGTTGAGGATCCAGCTGCCCGAGGGCAGCGGCCTCGCGCCCACGGTGCGCACGCTCGAGGACGCCTGCGAGCGCGCCGCGGGGCTCACGCGCCGGCTGCGCGCGCTGACCCAGACCTCCCCCGCCGAGAAGCGGCCCGTGGACCTGGCCGCGGTCGTGGCCGACACCGCGCGCGTGGTCCGGGAGACCTTCGACCGGCGCATCGCCATCGAGACCGAGGTCACCCCGCAGCTGCCCCCCGTCCTGGGCGACGAGGGGGCCCTCTCCCGCGCGCTGCTCAACCTGTGCATCAACGCCCGCGACGCCCAGCCCGAGGGGGGGCGCATCCTGCTCCGGGCCTCGGCCGTGCTGCCGCCCGAGGGCGGCCCGGCCGAGGCCGTCCAGGTGGACGTGCAGGACGCCGGGCCCGGGCTCTCGCCGCAGGCCCGCCAGCACCTCTTCGAGCCGTTCTTCACCACGAAGGCGCGCGGCAAGGGCACGGGCCTGGGGCTGTTCGCCGCCTGGTCCACCGCGCGGGGGCACGGGGGCAGCCTGGAGGCCCTGGAGCCCAAGGAGGGCGGGGCGCTCTTCC
>CAZPOZ010000697.1:0-1990 GCA_964588235.1 uncultured Planctomycetales bacterium | reverse complement strand
GGTAGCCGACGCCGCGCGCGCGCCGCGCCCGCCGGCGCGCCGCGGGTCAGCCGCGCGCGCTGCCGCGCGGCGCCAGGGGCCCCGGAACGGGCGGGCGGGTGCCCGACTCGCCGGCAAGGCGCCGGGCGAGGGCGCGCTCGAAGCTGGTGCCCCCCTCGTCCTCGGGAACGTCGTGGCCGGCGTGGCGCACCTCGTCGTCCAGCGGCGCATTCCAGTGCGCCGGGGGAGCGGCCGGGGCCGGGCGCGTGCTGCGCGCGCCCCGCAGCCCGTGCTCCGCCTCGGGCGCGGCGGAGGGCGGGGCCGGGGCGGCGGGCGCCACCCCGTGCAGCGCCGCGTCGGCGGCGTCGAACAGGGCCAGCCCCACGGGCGCGGTGCGCAGACGGGGCCCCGGCGCGACCGACGGCCGGTCGTCGAACGGGCCGGAGCGCTTGCCGCGCAGCAGGCGGCGCGCGACCTCGCCGCAGCCCAGGCCCGCGAGCCCGAGCGCCACCCAGATCAGGGGAGACGTGCCGTCCGAGCGCTCGGGCTTGCCGAGCACCAGGCTCGCCAGCAGCGCGTTCCAGGTCGCGTCCCAGCCGCGCGACTCGACGTCCACGGCCGTGAGGCGCACCAGGAACAGGCCCTGCTCGGACTGCGCCAGCAGGCCGTAGTGGAGCCCGATGCGGTCGCCCGGCAGCGCCTCGCGGCCCTTGAGCAGCAGGGACGTCGCGCCGGCCACGACGCGGTGCTCCGGCTCCTCGAACACCAGCTCCGGCTCCTGGCGCGAGAGCTCGGCCAGCAGCAGCCCGACACGCCGCGCATCGAACACGTCGCCCGACCTCGCGCCGGCCGGGGTGAGGAAGCGCGCGGCCACGAAGGCCGCCTGCGGCTGGGCAGGCGGGCCCAGCACGTCGTAGCGCAGGTCCACGGGGCCGATGGCCTCCAGGCCGGAGACCGCCGCGAGGGCTGCCAGCGGCGCGACGCGCTCGCGCGCCACCGCCGTGGGCGCCGGGCTGAACGAGGCCGGAAGCCTGAGCTGGACCCCCGCCAGGCGCTCGCCCTCGGCCGCGGCCGACGCGGGCAGGGCGGCAGCCAGGGTGCTGAGGATCACGAGAGCGGTGGCGACGAGGCGCAGGCGGGGCTCCAGGACACGGCAGACGGCCGCCGCGGACGGCGGTCCTCCTGCTGTCTCCATCGGCAGGCCGAGCGCCGCGGCTTCAGGCCTTGCCGTCCGCAGCGCCGCGCATCCGACCCGTCCGGGTCAGAGGGCTCCGCGCGGCTCCCCGCCCTGGGCCTGGATCCGGCGTCGAAAGCCCCCCGAGCCGGCCCAGCCTGGCGCTCCGTAAGGTACAGAGTAGGTAGGAACTTTCGAGTTACTCGTTTCTCCGGGCGGACGACTCTTCCAGCGCCGGTGCAGCCAGTTGTACTGCTCCGGAGCAGCGCGCACCCACTCCTCGAGGGTGGCCGTGACCTGGGCCATCAGGGCATCCACGCGCGCGTCGCTGATCTCGGTGCCGGGGCCCGGGTCCATGCGCCGCAGGTGCACGTCGAAGGCGAAGGCCCGCCCGGGCCGGCGCAGGGCCGCCCCCACGTAGAGCGGCAGTCCCAGGCGCAGGGCGAGCACGGCCGGGATCGGGTGGGTGCTGGCCGGCAGGCCGAAGAAGGGCACGAAGACGCCGCCTCGCCCGGCATTCTGGTCCGCCAGCAGCGCCACCCAGCGGCCGCTGCGCAGCGTCTCGAGCACCGCGTGGACGGCGCCGCGCTTGCCGATCACGCGGGCGTCCCCGCCGCGTGCGCGGCGCACGTGGGCGTCGATCCAGGGGTTCTCCACGGGCCGCATGACGGCGCGCGCGGGCAGCCCGTGCAGGCTGAGCAGGCGCCCGGCCAGCTCCCAGTTGCCCAGGTGCCCGGTCACGATCAGCCCGCCGTGGCCGCGGGCCCAGTCGGCCCGGAGCAGCGCCTCGTCGCCGTGGATGCGCGTGCGCCGCGCGAGGTCTCGGGGGCTCACGAG
>CAZPOZ010000696.1:0-1998 GCA_964588235.1 uncultured Planctomycetales bacterium | reverse complement strand
GTGGACGAGATCCACCGCTTCAACCGGGCCCAGCAGGACGCCTTCCTGCCGCACGTCGAGGACGGGACCGTCACGCTCGTGGGCGCGACCACCGAGAACCCGGGCTTCTCGCTGACCGGCGCGCTGCTCTCGCGCCTGCACGTGCGCGCGCTCGAGCCCCTGGGGCCGGAGGCGCTCGGGCGCATCGTTGCGCGGGCCCTGGACGACCCCGAACGCGGGCTCGCGGGCGCCGTCCGGCTCGATCCCCGCGCCCAGGCGCTGCTGGCGGAGGCGGCCGGGGGCGACGGGCGGCGCGCGCTGTCGCTGCTCGAGGCCGCGGCGCAGCTCGCCGCCCAGCGCGGCACCGACCTCGTGGGCCCCGACCTGATGGCCGAGGCCGCGCACGCCCGCCCCCAGGCCTACGACGCCGGGGGCGACGACCGCTACGACCTGCTCTCGGCGCTGCACAAGTCGCTGCGCGGCAGCCACGTGGACGCCGCCCTCTTCTGGTTCGGCCGGCTCCTCGAGGCCGGCGAGGACCCGTTGGTCATCGCCCGGCGGCTGGTGGCCATGGCCAGCGAGGACGTGGGCGCCGCCGATCCGGAGGCCCTGCGCCTGGCCCTGGCGGCGCTCCACGCGTTCCAGTTCCTGGGGGCGCCCGAGGGCGAGCTCGCGCTGACCCAGGCGGTGATCCACCTGGCCACCGCGCCCAAGAGCAACAGCGTGGTCCTGGCCCTGGCGGCCGCACGGGAAGCGGCCCGCCGCCACGCGCGCCTGCCCGTGCCCCTGCACCTGCGCAACGCGCCCACGGCCTTCGCGCGGGAGCTCGGGCACGGGGCCGCCTACCGCTACCCGCACGACCACGCGCTGGGCTTCGTCGCCCAGGCCTATCTGCCCGAGGGGCTCGAGGGGCTCACGCTCTACGCGCCCAAGGAGCTGGGCGCGGAGCGGGAGACGGCGCGGCGCGCCGCCTGGTGGCGCCGCCAGCACGCCGCCGGCGGGGCGGAGGAGCCCCCGGCGTAGCTGGGCCGTCGGGCCGGCCCGGTGCATCCTCGGGAGAGGGCCCTTCGGGCCGGGAGGGCCGATGATCGACGTCGCGCGCCAGATCGCCGAGGAAGCCGGCCGCCTGCTGCTCGAGCGCTTCGGACGGCTCAGCGCCGGCGAGATCGACCGTCAGGGCCGGCGCGACGTCTCCACGGTCGCCGACCGCGAGAGCGAGGACCTCATCGTGCGCCGGCTCCGGGCCCGCTTCCCGGAGCACGCCGTGCTGGGGGAGGAGGCGTCCAAGTCCGGTCGCGCGCCGGGGGGGGGCGCCGGGGGCGGCGCCGGCGCGACCCCGACCTGGATCGTCGATCCGCTCGACGGCACGGTGAACTTCATCCAGGGCATCCCGCTCTTCAGCGTGAGCATCGGCCTGGTCGAGCAGGGCCGGCCGGTGCTGGGCGTCGTGCACGCCCCGGCGCTGGGGCAGACCTTCTGGGGCGCTCCCGGGAGCGGCGCCTTCGAGGGGACCCGGCCCATCGCGGTCAGCACCACGCCCTTCCTCGAGGAGTCGATCGTGGCCACCGGCCTGGGCTACCGGCGCAACGAGCTGCCGGACACGAACCTCGACAACGTCGCCGCGCTGGGGATGCGCGTGCGCGACCTCAGGCGCATGGGCTCGGCGGCGCTCGACCTGGCCTACGTGGCCTCCGGCCGCCTGGACGCCTACTGGGAGCTGCACCTGGAGCCCTGGGACGTGGCCGCGGGCGCGGCGCTCGTGCGCGCCGCCGGCGGCCGGGTGACCGACCAGCGGGGGGGCGAGGACTGGCTCCACGGCCGCCACGTCGTCGTCTCCAACGGCCTGCTGCACGAGGAGCTGCGCCGCTCCCTGGCCCCCCTGCGCGGGCTCTGACCCGGCCGCCTCCGACGGGGGGGGGGGCCGCAAGGGGGTCGTGTCCTACGTCGCCCTCTGGACGCTGGACGGGGCACACCGGGGCGCTGGATGGCCCTCCTCCTGGGCGCCCCGCAAGCGGGGCG
>CAZPOZ010000695.1:0-1999 GCA_964588235.1 uncultured Planctomycetales bacterium | reverse complement strand
CGCCGTCCCGCAGGCCGGCGCTGGCCAGCAGCGGCAGGCCGGCCAGGGCCGGGCGCCTCGTGGCGGGGCCCGCGGCGACGGCGCGCTCCAGCAGCAGCACCTCGAGCGTGACCCGGTCCTGGCCGGCCTCGACCGTCCGCAGCGTCCAGAGTAGGGGCACCGCGGCGAGGACGGCCGCCTGGGACGCGTCCTTGGGCTCGGCGCCCAGGCCCGCGGCGAAGTCCACGGGCTGCACCTTCGTCCCCAGGGCGACCACCGTGCTGGCGACCTCGGTGAACGGCTCGGGCGGGGCGGCCGCCGGGCCCGCCAGGAGCTCGAGCCAGGCGAGCAGGCCGCGTGCCGTCAGGGCCGCGAGGGCCTGCTCCGAGGCCGTGCGCACCGCCGGGTCGGGGTCGTCGGCGACCAGCCTCGCCAGCGCGGGGGCCGCACGCGCGCCGTCGGGCCACGCCGCCCCGGCCTTGCGTGCCGCCTCGGCCCGGGCCGTCGGCGCGGGGGCGGCCAGGGCTTCGAGCAACCCCTCCCACGGTGCCGGAGCCGCTTGGGCGGCTCCGGGCCCGCAGGGCCCGAGGAGCAGGGCCAGCAGGAGGGTCGGCGCGATGGGCGGCGCCCGGCGCGCGCGTGCGAGCCGGGCGCCGGGCATCAGCTCTTGCGGACGAAGAGGAACAGGATGGGCGGGCTCCCAGGCACGACCTCGCCGCACAGGAAGGCGAAGCGGCCGTCCGACGAGACGGCGCCCTGGCGGAAGGGCCCCCCCCCGACCCCGGCCACGTCGCTGGTGGTCAGGATGCCGCTCGGCGCCACGGCGTAGTCGTCGACGCCCGAGGGCGTGCTGATGAGCCCTTCGGCGTTCTCGGTCGTGGAGGCGTAGTTGAGGCTGCCCGCCCCGTCGGGGGCCGCGGTGCCCGTGAAGCAGGTCCACTGCGTGAGGTTGGGCACGTCCTCGAACTTGAGGCCGGCCGCGAAGTAGCTGCCGTTGAAGGTGCCGTTGCCCGCCGCGCCGCTCTGCCGCACGAGCACCAGCAGCGAGGGCAGCTGCCCGGCCGTCGTCCGTCCGGCGAAGAGCGCGAAGCCGCCGCCCACCAGCACGCTGCCGGTGAAGGAGCCCAGGCCCGGGCCCGGGTCGGGCATGGTCAGCGTGGCGGTGCCGTCGGCGCCCACCGTGTACGTGCCTGCCAGCAGGGCGCCGCCCGGGATCACGGACCCGCCCGTGTTGATCGTGGTGGCGACGACCGCGGTGATGGCGCCCGAGCCGTTGAAGGTGATCGTGCCCAGGATCGTCTGGCGGTTGGGCAGGGCCGTCGTGAGGTAGCTGAGCAGGCCGAAGTGGTAGACGCCCGAGAGCGCCGCGTTGTTGAACCCCGAGCCCCGGCGGATGCCGGCCAGCAGCGCGGGCGCGTCGCCGGGTTGCACCTGGGCGCCCAGCAGCACGTCGCCCGCCGAGGTGATGCCGCCGGTGAACACGTTCTGCGCGCCCGAGAGCCAGGTCATGCTGCCGTCGGCGGCCACCGTGTACGTGTTGGCGTCGGCGCCCGGAACGGACAGCACGCCGTCGAGGTTCTGGAAGGTCGTGTTCAGCGGCAGGTTCCCCAGGCCGTCGGGCGTCAGCGTGGACGCCAGGGCGACGGTGAGCGGGAGGCCCGCCGTCGCAGTCCCACCGCCCGCGACGGCCGAGTAGGTCCCGGAGAACGTGGCCAGCGAGGTGCCCCCTCCTCCGCCCCCGCCGCCTCCTCCGCCCCCGCCGCCCCCGCTGCCTCCGCCGCTCCCCGACCCGCCGCACGCGGCGAGGGTCAACGCGAGGAAGGTTGCGAGGCGGCGCGGGTTGGCGGGCATGGTCGGCTCCAGGGGAAACCGCAAATCATGCCCGGGCGCGGATCGCGCTGCAACGGGGCAGTCGCGTTGGTACGGGGTCAGCCTGCGATCCTGACGCCGAGCTGGGGCGCACCGTCGCGCTGGGCCGGTAGCGGAAGGCCGATGACGACGACGACGCGCCTCAAGGCCT
>CAZPOZ010000694.1:0-2002 GCA_964588235.1 uncultured Planctomycetales bacterium | reverse complement strand
GCCATCCGTGGGCCCGTCCGCGGGAGGAGTCTCACCCTCCGCGAGGCCCTACCCCCAACCTCGTGGCCATGGGCCTGAGCCGGCCGCCGCCGGCGCGGCTCAGGGCCTGCCGACCACGTAGGGGGCGATCACGCTGGCCAGCTTGCGCAGCTTGGCCGTCTGCTCGGGCGTGAGCCGGCCGCTCTCGATCAGGCGCTGGACGGCCGCCACCTGCGCGCGCGCGAAGCCCTGGATCGTCTCCAGCCGCGGGAAGCGCAGCTCGGGGTCGGCCGGCGGGTGCGGGTCGCGGCCGCGCGGGATCTCGTCGAGCCAGCGCTGGCCGACCGGGTGCAGCGGGCCCAGGTCGACGTCCTTCACGCCGGCGCCGGAGAAGAGCGTCTCCAGCGCCTTGGCCGGCAGCGCGCCGACGTCGGTCTCCTCCGCCGGCGTGATGCCGATCATGTAGACCAGCGCCGGCGAGAGCAGGTCCAGGCCCAGACGGCCCTCGGTCTCGGGGTTGAACAGCACGGCGCGCTGCGAGGCGCTCAGCAGGGCCTTGACGGAGTCGAGGAAGCGCTGCTTGCCGTCCACCTCGCCCACGGTGGCGGCCAGGGCCGGGGCGTCGGGGGCCAGGGCCTTCAGGCGCCGCTCCTCCTCGGCGGCCCACGAGCCGCCCAGGGCGACGATGCCGGCCTCCTGCGCCGGGGTCAGCGGGTCGTTGGCCTGCAGCAGCGCCGCGCGGATCAGGTTGGCGATCACGGCCGGGTGGGTGTAGGCGCCGTTGGGGCCCGTGCCCTTGAGCTCGGCGGCCGCCGAGACGGCGAAGATCGCCAGCGGGGTGTTGTGCTCGGTGAGGGCGCGCACCAGCTCGGGGCCGGGCTGCTGGCCGGCGAGCATCGTGGCGCGCAGCTGCGGCATGATCTTCGTCATCTCGCTCATGTGGCCGCTGAGCGCGTCCCAGTCGGCCTTGTCGAAGGCCGGCGTGGTGCCCGAGAGGCCGAAGCGCAGGGCCTTGGGGTCCAGCGGCACGGGGGTGAGCTCCTTCACGCGCGCGGTCAGCTCGCCGACGCGGCTCTCGAGGGCGGCGTTGCGCTCGCGCAGCTCGCGGGCCTCGCGCTCCAGCGCGGCGGCGCGCGCGGCCGGCTCCTGGCCCTCGAGGGAGGGGCCGGATCCCGCCGGGGAGCCGGCCGTCGCCCCCCCCGCCCCCGGGGAGCGCGCGCCCAGCTCCACGGGGTCGGCCTGGGACGGGGCCTCGCGTCCCTTGAGCCACCACCCGGCCCCCAGGCCGGCCCCCAGGCTCAGGACGACGACGGCGGCGGTGCTGGCGCTGGACATGACGAGGGCTCCGCTGAGGGTGCCGGCGGCGGCCGGCAGGTTGAGGGCGGCCGAGGCGGCCACGCCGGCGGTCGCGCCGGCCGTCGTGCCCCCGGCCGCGGCCGCGGGCAGGAGGGACGCGGTCGCCAGGGAGGCGGGCAGCAGGCCCGGGGGCAGCCCGAGGGTGCCGGCCAGCGGCAGCATCCAGGCAGCGCGCTGCCCGCCGTGCGCGGCGTCGAGCCTCGAGCGCAGCGCGTTCACCGCGCGGGCCAAGCGCGCGTAGACGTGCTCGACGGGCACGCCGAGGCGCTCGGCGATCCGGCGCGGGGGCAGGGCCTCGTAGTAGCGCAGCAGCACGGCCTCGCGCTGGGCGTCGGGCAGGGCCAGCACGGCGTCGAGCAGGCGCCGGAGCAGGGCCTCGCGCTCGCGCAGCCGCGCGGCGTCGGGCAGGGCCTCGGGGCGGGCCGCGGCGCGCTCCCGGGCGTCGGCGCGGGCGCGTCCGCGCCGCAGGCGCCGCACCGCGTTGCCCAGCACGCGCGCGAGCCAGGGGCGCAGGGGGCGCGAAGCGTCGGGCCGCCGGCGCAACGCCGCCAACCAGGTCTCCTGCACGGCGTCGTCGGCGCTGGCCGGGTCGGCCACGAGGCTGCCGGCCAGCCCCCGCAGGAAGCGAGCGTGGGCGAGCAGCTCGGCGTCGGGGCGGGGGTCGGGG
>CAZPOZ010000693.1:0-2006 GCA_964588235.1 uncultured Planctomycetales bacterium | reverse complement strand
TCCTCCGAGGGAGAATCCGTCCCCTGGCGGCGCGCGCTTCACGCAACATGCGGGCTAGCTTGGTGGCGTTGCGGGTCAGGGGAGGTGCAGCCACCGAACCGGGGCGCCGGGCGCGGGCAGCCGCCAGGCGTCCGGGCGCCCCAGCGGGCGCAGGCCCTCCACCTCCAGCACGTCGCCCCGCTCCAGCGCGCGCATCCGCGCCCTCCCGGCCGCGTCCAGATCCCGCGTCTGCACCTCGAACTCGGCCAGGCGGCCTTCGCCGGTCAGTCCCAGCCAGGTGAGCCGGCCCTTGAGCGCGCGCACGGGCGAGGCGACGCGCTGCAGCCCAGGGGTGGCCGGCAGGGGCGCCGGCGGCGTGCGCCCCAGCAGGGCGTACGACCAGGTCAGCTCCGCCATCGAACGCCAGAGCGATCGGTTGAGCAGCGCCAGGCTGGCCGGCGCCTGCCAGCGACGCACCTCGTGCATCCAGGTGCGCCGGTCGGGAGCGGGACGCCAGGCGCCGGCGTGCAGCTGGGGGCCGTAGGGCGACAGGGCGGCCCGCTCCACGAGGTCGGCCGCGCGGGCGAGCAGCCGCGCCGCGCTCGCCTGGACGGCGGGCTCCAGGATCAGCAGCAGCCCCTCCGGCGCCAGGCGGGCCGCGAGCGCCTCGAGCCAGGCGAGGTCCCCCGGCGCGCCCACCGGGAAGGCCTCGTCGAGCGCGAAGGAGACCAGCACGAGGTCGTAGGGGCCCTGCGCCTGCGGCGGCCACGCCTCGGGGCGGCGCGCGTCGGCGACCGAGCAGCGCACGCGGGGCCGCAGGCCGTCGGGCAGGGCCTCGCGGGCGAGGCGCTCGAGCGCGGCCAGGGCGGCCGGCGCGTGGTCGAGCGCCGTCAGCTCGGCCGCCTGCCCGCCCGGGCGGTCCGCCAGCCACGTCGAGACCGACAGGCCGGCCGCGCCGCTGCCCGCCCCCACGTCCAGCACGCGCAGCGCGCGGCCGGAGGGGGGCTGCCAGCCGCGGACCCGGCAGGCCTCCTCGAGCGGCAGCCGCGCCCGCACCCACGACTGGGGGAAGAACCACAGGCCGTAGGCCAGGCGTTGCTCGGGCGTCCGGGCGTAGTCGCCGAAGGCCGCCGGGCGCTGGGCCGTGAAGGCGTCGCTCAGGTGCTGCACGGCCGGGGCCAGCCGCGCCAGCGCCTCGCTCTCCGTCGAGCGGGGCGCGAGCGCCTGGGCCTGCCCCACCCACCAGCGCTCGACGGGCGCGGGGACGGCGCGCAACGAGTCGAAGCCGGCCGGAGAGGGGGCGGGCGCCATGCTGCGAGAGCGTAGGCGCAGCCGCCGCGCCCCCCGCATCGCGCTCCACCGGGTCCACGGCGCCGGCGCGCCGTCGGCCGAGGCGCCCCGCGTAGCGGTCGGAGCGCCCGGCTCCAGCGCGCCGTCCGCGCATCGTGTCGCCTATCTTGGGGGCGTCGTTCCTCAGGGTCCGGAGCCGATGGTCGCCCTGCACACCCGCAACCTGACGCGCGAGCACCCGCTGGGCCGCGGCAACGTCGTGGCCGCGCTGCGGGGGGTCGATCTGCAGGTGGCCTCGGGCGAGTACGTGGCCATCCTGGGCAAGTCGGGCTCGGGCAAGTCCACGCTGCTCAACCTCCTGGGCGGTCTGGACCGCCCCACGGCGGGCGAGCTGCGCGTGGACGGTCTCGACCTGGCGCGGCTCTCCGACCGCGAGCTGGCCCGCTTCCGGGCCGGCACGGTCGGCTTCGTCTTCCAGTCGTTCCACCTGCAGCCGCGCTACGCCGCCTGGGAGAACGTGGCGCTGCCCCTGGTCTTCGCGGGCGTCGGGCGGCCCGAGCGGCGCCGCCGGGCCCTGGCCCTGCTCGACCGGGTGGGGCTCGGCCCGCGCTCCGACCACCGCCCGAGCCAGCTCTCGGGAGGCGAGCAGCAGCGCGTGGCCCTGGCCCGCAGCCTCGTGGCCGCGCCGCGCCTCCTGCTGGGCGACGAGCCGACCGGCAACCTCGACTCGGCCACGA
>CAZPOZ010000692.1:0-2010 GCA_964588235.1 uncultured Planctomycetales bacterium | reverse complement strand
CGGCCTCGGCGCGGGCCTCGGCCTCGGCGATGCCGGCGTTGCGCAGCGCCTGGGGGTGCGCCCGGAGCAGGGTGTCCTGCAGCTTCTGGAACAGGCGCGGCTTGAGCCCGCGGTTCTTCTCGAGCACGCGCAGCAGGTAGGCGGCCCCGGCGTCGTCGGTGTGCTGGGCGGCCTCGTGCATCAGGCGGCAGTTCTTCTCGCCCAGGAAGTCCTGCAGCGACTGCGAAGCCCGCTTGTCGCGGGCCGCCCCGTCCCGCCGGGCGCGGTACTCCACCTGGTCCAGCGCGGTCAGGGCCTTGGCGATCGTCGCGTAGGGCTCGCTCGGCCGGATCGGCCAGCGCTTGCGGGCCAGTCCGCGCAGGTACCAGGCGTACAGGTTGGGCAGCTCCAGCGGCGCGGCCTCGATGCGTTGCAGCAGCGTCTCCAGGTGGCCCGGCTGGCGCACGCGCTCGAAGCCCTCGGCGCCCACCTCGGCGACGGCGGGGTCGTCGCGCAGCGCGGCCTGCAGCACGACGTCGGCCCCGTCGGCCCGCGACTCCAGCGCCCCACGGGCGGCCGCCGCCCGCGTGTCGTCCTGGCCGATGGCCGCCAGCTGCTCCACGGCGTCGGCGCCGCCGGCCGCCAGCCGGCTGCTCACCGCCTCGGTGCGGCTGGTGCCGCCCAGGTCGGCCAGGATCAGGTCCCAGCCCATCTTGAGCCCCGGGTCGGAGAGGCGGCTGACCTCGGACTCCACCGCCTCGCGCAGCACGGCGCGCGCGGCGTCGTCGGCGCCCACCGTGGCCATGAGGTCGCGCACGGCCTTCTGGCGCGCCGGCGAGGTGCTGCACGCCTTGAGCGTCTTGGCGACCTGCACCTTGAAGTCCACGCCCGCCGACTCGTGGAAGGTGATCCGCGGGTCGGTCCCGGCCCCCACCTGGAAGCGGGGGTCGAGCAGCAGGGCCCGCTTGGCGTGCTTCCACCAGGCCGGCCACTGCGTGCCCGGCACGGCGTCGGGGACCAGGGCGTCCTTGACGTGCCGCAGCGAGGCGGCGTTGGAGAAGCGCGCCAGCACCTGGCGCACGAGCTCCTCGGGGCGCTCCTGCGAGAGGCGCTTGAGCGTCTCGGGCTCGGCCATCGACAGGACGCGGATGTCGTCGGCGGGCAGGCGCTCGAGCAGCGTGGCCGCGGCCTGGATGTCCATCTCGTGCCCGGCCTTCGTGCGGAAGTCGATCACGCAGCGGCCGCGCTCGGGGTGGTAGCCCGTGATGCGTCCCACGCCCCAGCCCGACTTGTGGAACACGAAGGCGCCCGGCTCCAGGCGCAGGAAGCGCTCGAGCGCCGTGGCCTGCGTGGCCAGCTCGGTGGCGGCCCCGCCCTTCACACCGCTCTTCTCGAGCAGGGCCTGGAGGTCGGCGCGTCCCGCGTAGGCCCGCTCGGCCGCCTCGGTCAGGGCGGTCCGCAGGGTGCCGTCGTCCGGCCCCATGCCCGCCAGCACGCAGGCCACCTGGATCATCAGGCGGTCCTGCCCCTTCTCCTTCAGCGCGTCGGCCAGCATCCACAGCAGCAGCCCCGCCTGGCGCTTGCCGCCCTGCTGGGCGGCGGCTTCCTTGGCGGCCACGAGGAAGCGCTCGACGGCCGTGGGCTCGGCTTCGATGAGCTCGAGCCAGATCCGCTCGGCGCCCTCCGAGTCCTTGGCGGCGATGGCGCGGCGTAGGTCGTCCCAACGGGCCTTCATGGGGCACTCCGCAGGCTGGAGGGGGAGAGAAGAGCCTGGGGACCCCGCGCCCGCGGGGCCCCGGGCGGACGGAGCGGAAACCGCTCCGGCCTAACGAGAACCGGCGGCCGCTTCCGCGACCGCCGGGTCCCGCTCGCTGGTACGCCCTAAGGGAATCGAACCCCTATCCCTGGCTCCGGAGGCCAGTGCACTATCCGTTGTGCTAAGGGCGCGTGGGCCCCGGATTCTACCGACGACGGGCCGGCCGGGCCTGCTACGCCCGAGTGTGGCCCCCGCGGAGGGGGCCACGGCGCCGG
>CAZPOZ010000691.1:0-2014 GCA_964588235.1 uncultured Planctomycetales bacterium | reverse complement strand
GCGACTACACGCGCTTCTACAACCGGCGCCATCCCGGCCGGGACGGAGCGCTGTTCCGTGGGCGGTTCGCCAGCAGGCTGGTGGACTCCCTCGCCTACCGCAGCATCCTCGTGCGCTACATCGAGCAGAACGCCGTGGCGGCCGGCCTGGTGAGCCACCCGGGCGAGTACCCCTACGCGAGCGCCTCCTGGCGTCGACGGCGGCGGTCCCCGCCCTGGCTGGCGACCTGGTGGGCGAACGGCCTGCTCGCGCGCCTGCGTGCAGGCGCTCCCGGTCTGACCTACGAGTCGTTCTGGTGCTCGAGCCCTTCGCCGGCGCAGCGCGACCTGGTCCGTCGGCGGATCGAGCACCCTGGCGGACGGGACGACCCGCTCGCCGATCTGGTCGATGCCGCGCCGGCGCGCGTGCGCGCGTGGATGGAGCGCCAAGCGCGACAGGCCGACGGTCAGCGCGCCGGGGTCGCGCTCGCACCTGCGCCGGCGGTGAGGCGAGCCGTCGCCGCCCACGCCCGGAGACTCGGGCCGTGGACGGCCCGGGGGCCGCGTGGGCGGCCGCGCGACCTCTGGTCCGTGCTGAGCGCCGGACTGCTGCGGCAGGTGGCGGGGCTGACGTCGGTCGAGATCGCCTCGGCCCTGGGGCTGGGCCACTCCCGCGCCCGCGTGCTGATCCGGGAGCACGCCGGGCGCCTCGAGGACGAGCCGTACGCCCGGCGGGCGGCGGAGGTGGCGGGCGAGTGC
Source organism: uncultured Planctomycetales bacterium (assembly GCA_964588235.1). Classification (GTDB taxonomy): domain Bacteria; phylum Planctomycetota; class PLA2; order PLA2; family JAEUHO01; genus CAZPOZ01. The sequence continues at coordinate 1,277 of CAZPOZ010000691.1, read as the reverse complement.
GTACGGGCCGTCATCGACGGGGCGGCGCGGGTGGAGGAACCCTCCGGCCCCTCGCCGCAGGCCGGGAAAGGGGGCCGCGAGCGGGAAAGAGGCGCGACTCTGTGTCAGACACCCTTCAGCTGACGTTGGTGAAGTGGCGGCGCGCGAACCAGGAGGCCGTCTCGCCCAGCAGACGGGCCTCGGTCTCCAGCAACAGGCGCACGAACTCGCGCTCGGAGGCGGCCTCCCGCAGCTGCCGGACGTGCTCCCCGAGGAAGCGCTCCATCTCCGCGTAGACCAGGTCGCGTGCCTCCACGTCGAAGGCAGCGCCGATCGAGAGCGCGCCCACCGCCATCGTCGGCAGCACGACCCCGAGCACCGCCAGGATGGTGACCGCCGGATCGTCGATCGAGCCCACCCCCGGACAGGCCTGGCAGGCCGCCAGCAGCTTGCCCAGAACCGCCAGCAGCGCCCCCCCCGAACAGGCCAGGAACAGGGCGCGCAGGAAGCGGCCCCAACGCCGCGCAGCGGCGCCGGCGTCGCGGTAGTAACGCTGCTGCGCTCCCCGCGTCCCGCCGGCCAGGCGACCCTCGACGTAGGCGTCGCGGCGCACCTCCCAACCCTCGGCGGAGGTCCCGCGCGTGCTGCGCAGGTGCAGCACGGTCAGCGTGCGCAGCAGCGGCTGCATCCCGGCCCCCAGCGGCAGGGCGAACAGGTGCTCCGGCGCAACGTGCGTGCGCCCCAGGGCGGCCACCGAGCGGCCGACCTCCGCCACGAGCCGAGTGAAGGCCCACGAGCGCGCCGCATGGGAGTGGTGCAGCCGCTGATGGACGAGGAAGCCCGCGGCCAGCAACACGACCTCGACCGCCAACAGCGCCCGCAGCGGCGCGGCGGCGTGGACCGAGAACGCGCTGGCCGCCAGCAGCGTCGCCACCACGTGCGTGACGATGACGAGGAACGCCGCGCCCTTGAAGAGCCGGCTGCGCCAGGCGGCCTGGAGGCTCGACCGCTGCTGGAGGTGCGGCAGGTACTCGTCGATGCCCACGCGCCCGTCCAACTCGCTGGGCGCGACCTCGCCGAGCTCGGCCGGAAGCCCGGGCGCGCGGAAGGGCTGCTCGAGCCCGAGCCAGCGCTCCTCCAGCTGCGGCAGCCCGTCGGCACCCACCCGCACGTGGATCTCCAGGACCGGGCGCCCCCGGCGGCGGGCCGGGGCGCGCAGGTCGACCGGGCCCCCCCCGCGCCCCGCGGCCGGCGCGCGCAGCCGGCCGACGCCCACCGCGCGCTCCCGGGCGGTCACC
>CAZPOZ010000690.1:0-2016 GCA_964588235.1 uncultured Planctomycetales bacterium | reverse complement strand
GCCCGATCAGCCGCCGCGGGGCGGCGCGCTGGGGGCGCGCCCACTGCGCCGGCTCCAGGTGGGGGGGGCGCGTGACGATCCCCAGGTCGGCCTGGCGCGAGCGCACCAGGTCGAGGATCTCGCGCGTGCCGTGGTTCTGCACGGCGATCTCGGCCTGCGGGTGGCGCTCGCGGAAGTCGCGCACCACGGGCGGCAGCAGGTGCAGCGCGACCGTGTCGCCGCACGCGAGCACGAGCCGGCCCCGCTCGGGCGCCTGCGCCTCGCGGATGCGCCGCAGCGCTTCCTGCGTCGCGCCCAGGGCGGTCTCCGCGGCCTCCAGCAGCAGGCGGCCCGCGGGCGTGAGCGCCACCCCGCGCCCGTCGCGCTCGAGCAGCCGCGCCCCCGTCTCGGCCTCCAGCGCCTTCACGTGCTGGCTGATGGACGGCTGCGTGCGGTGCAGCGCGCGCGCGGCCCGCGTGAACGAGCCCTGCCGCACGATCTCGCGGAACGACTCGAGCTGGTGCAGGTCCATGGTCCAGAGCCTGCCCGGCCCGTGCCCCGCGCGCAAGGCAGGCGCGCGCTCCACCGGGTCGTCGGGACCGGTCGGCCCCTACCCGCCCGCGGGCGTGAGGGTGATCGTGACCTCGGTGACGGCGCCGCTGGCCACGTCGATCCAGGTCGCCTCCGCCGGCGGCGCGTAGCCCTGCAGGCCGGCCGAGACCCGGTAGCGCCCCGGCGGCACGTGGTGGCGCAGCAGCGTGCCCGAGCCGTCGGTGCTGCTCACCCGCGCCCAGGCGTCGGCCTCGCGCGCGTCGATCAGGCCGTCGCGGCGCAGCAGCTGCCAGTTCGGCCAGACCTGGGTCCCCGTGGCGTCGGTGAGCGTGGGCGTCGCCTTGGCCAGCGGGTTCCCGGCGGCGTCCTGCACCGTGATCCGCACGCGGCCGGGCGTGCGCTCCCTCAGCCGCAGCCGCTTCTCCTCGCCCGGGGCGAGCTCGATCGCCTCCGACCACTGCACGCCCTGGTCGGTGCTCACCTGGATGCGGTAGGCGCCCACGCCCAGGCCGCGCACGGTCACCTGGCCCTTGTCGTCGGTGCGCCCGCCGCCGCCGGGGCCCTGGCGCCCGTCCTCCCCGCGCCCGGTCTGCGCCCAGACCCAGGCGTTGGCCAGCGGCTGCCCGTCGGCGCCCTCGACCTCGGCGATCAGCCGCGCGCCGCGCTGGAGGGCCAGCGTCACGGGCCCGGCTCCGCGGCCCTCGGCGACCGTGAGCAGGGCAGGCTCCAGCACCACCAGGCCCTCCGGCGTGTTGGCGCTCACGAACCAGTCGCCCGAGGTCAGGCCCCGCAGCGTGAAGCGCCCCTCGGGGCTGCTGAACAGCTGCGAGCGCCCGCCGTCGTCGCCCGCCTCCTTCGTGCGGGCCGTCCCCGGCCGGTCGGCGCGCCGTGCGGCCACGACGGTGAACGAGCCCGCCAACGGGCTCCCGTCCACGGTCACCTGGCCCTCCACCCAGCCCAGGGCCTTCAGGCGCAGCACGACGTCGCGCGTGCCCGGCTGCACGTTGCGCTGCGTGTCGGCGGTGAAGCCCGACGCCTGGGCCGTCAGCGTGTAGGCGCCCGCCCCCACGTTGCGCAGCACGAAGCGCCCGTCGCTCTGCGAGCGCCCGTGGGGCCAGGAGGGCGTGGAGCCCGGCCGCTGCTCGGCCGGCTGCGCGTGCACGGTGGCGCCGGGCACGGGGGCGTCCTCGGCGTCGAGCACCTGGCCCTCGATCGTCTGCCCTTCGCCGAGCACGAGGTCGGCGCGCGCCGGCGCGCCCGGGCGCACGTCGAGCACCTCGGGATGCGTGGCCTGCTGCGCGCCCCACAGGGCCTCGAGCCGGAACAGCCCCGCCGGCACCCCCGTGACGGTGAAGCGCCCCTCCGCGTCGGAGATCGCCGTCAGGCGCGTGGCCACGGCCGGGTCGTTCAGCGCCTGCCAGGCCATCCAGTCGAACGAACGCCCGCCGCCGCGCGTCCCACTCGAGCAGCACGACGATGCAGCTC
>CAZPOZ010000689.1:0-2020 GCA_964588235.1 uncultured Planctomycetales bacterium | reverse complement strand
CGCCACGGGCGCAGCCGCCCCGCGCGCCCCCGTGATCCCGTTGGTCTCGCCGCCGTCTCCGCCGGTCGCGTCGAGCTCCGCGCCCGTGAGGTCGATGTTGAGCCCCTGCAGGTGCAGGCCCCCGGCCGCGCCGCCCGAGCAGCCGTAGCCGTAGGCCACGGTGCCGCCGTCGCCGCCGTGGGTCCAGAGGCGGCCGGCGACGCGGATCGAGCCGGCCGTGTTCACGGTGAACGCTCCGCCGTCCTGACCGTAGCAGCTCTTGCAGGTGGCCGTGGCCAGCACACGCGTGCCGCGGCGGCCGTCCAGGAACACGCCGCCCAGCAGGGTCACGTCGCCGGTGGCCTGCACGGTGAGCCCGGGCGCCGCGAAGTAGGCGCAGTCGGAGTACGCGTAGCCGATGCTGCCCGTCTCCGCCAGCAGCAGCGAGCCGACCGTCAGCGTCGCGCTCCCGACGAGCTCGAGGCGGCCGGTGATCTCCAGCCGCTCGAAGGTCAGCGACGGGCTCAGCGCCTCGAGATCCTCGATCGAGCCGCCCGTGAACACGACGGACGGGCCGGTGACGCCGCCGCCCTCGCCCGCGCCGCCCCCACCGCCGCCCCCGCACCCCGCGAGCAGCGCAAGCAGACCCGCCGACAGCCGCTGGCGCATGGATCGGCTCCTCGGAGGCGCGGCGCCGCCTGCCGTCCACCTCACCCTGACCATGGCCGCCCGGGGGCCGGTGGGGACACCCCCGCGCGTTCCGGGGCCGCTGGGCCCGCCCTGCAACACCCGCGATGCCCACGGGGGGCTTGCTCCGACGGTCGTGCGAGGCGAGGATCGACGCAGCGCGGCAGGCCGGCCCTGGTCGCCGGCCGCCGCGACCGAGGCGGTGATGCCCACGACGCCGGACCCTGAGCCGCGGGCGGAGGAGCAGCGGCTGCTCGAGCGGGCGCTGGAGGGCGACCCGGGCGCGTTCGGCGCCCTGCTCGAGCGGCACGTGGAGACGCTGCGCGCCTTCGCCCGGCGCTGGCTGCCCGTGGACGTGCGGCGCACGGTCTCGCCCTCCGACGTGGTGCAGGAGGCCAGCCTGGTCGCGTTGCGCCGGCTGGCCGAGCTCGAGGACCGGGGACCCGGCCCGTTCCGCGCCTGGCTGCTGGCCATCGTGCGGCTCAAGGTCCGAGAAGCCGTCCGCCGGCATGCGCGTCGCCGCGCGCACGAGGGGCGGCTCGCGGCGCAGCGGCCGGCGGCGCCCGTCGTCGCGCCCAGCAGCGGAGCGCAGTCCCAAGAGGCACGCGACCTGGCGCTGCGCGCCCTGGCCCGCCTGCCGCCTTCGTACCGCGAGGTCCTGCGCATGGCGCGCTGGGAGGGCGTGCCCCTGGGCGAGGTCGCGGTGCGGTTGGGACGCACGCGCGAGGCGGTCAAGAAGCTCTACGGCCGCGCGCTGGCCGCCTTCACGCGCCTGGCCGCGCAGGAGCGGGGGGACGCCGATGGACGCCCGTGAACGCCGCGTCGAGGAGGTCCTCGCCGGCTGGCTGGAGCGGACCTCCGCGCGCCCCCCGGACGCCGCGGAGGTGGAGGCGCTCTGCCGCGAGCACCCGGACCTGGAGGCCAGCCTGCGGGAGCGGATCGCCGCCCTCTCGCTGCTCGACCTCGCGCTGGCGGCCGAGGCGACCGACGGGGGCCTGCCCGCCGCGCTCGGGCCCTACCAGCTGGTGCGGGAGATCGGACGGGGGGGGATGGGGGTCGTGTACGAGGCCGTCCAGCGCCCCCTGGGCAGGCGCGTGGCGCTCAAGGTGCTCACGCCCGCCTTCGCCGGCTCGCCGCGCGCGGTTCGCCGGTTCCAGCGGGAGGCGCGCGCGGCGGCCCGGCTGCATCACACGAACCTGGTGCCGGTCCACGAGCTGGGGCGCCACGACGGGCAGTGGGTGTACGCGATGGAGCTCGTGCGGGGCCGGACCCTGGCCTCGGTGCTCGAGTCGCTGCGGGCGACCCCGCCGGGCACCCCCTTCCCGCAGCACCCCGGGGAGCCGCCCGTGCCCGC
>CAZPOZ010000688.1:0-2026 GCA_964588235.1 uncultured Planctomycetales bacterium | reverse complement strand
TAGAGCTGACTAAAGGTGAAATAATCGGCTGGTGTCAGCACCAGGAGACGGGTGGCCCCGCTGTTTTGTAGCTCAGACAGGTTGGCTTGAGCCAGAGTGTAGGCTGTCTCATGTAACCCCAGCGAACTGGGCAAATAACCACTGTTGCGCCCTACGCCAATCAGCACCGGTGAGATACCAACGGCCTGAAGCAAAGAGAGCGCGGCCGCGACCGCCCCCGGCCCCAAATAATGCGCTTCATCCCCCACAAACAGGGCGACCTCCCCCTGACCCAGCACCGGTTCCGGCAAATGGCTGGCATAGGGATTACCCCAGGCCCGTAACGGTTCATCCACAGCATACACCGCCGGGGGAGCTAACTGTTTGCTGACGAGATCGGCTCGTGCGGCCGCGATAGCTTCCGGCAACGGCTGATCCGTCACACAATGGGAACGACAATTGCCACATTGCACACACTGATACAAAACATCTACCGTTTCCTCGTTCCAGGTCGCCAAACCCCGACGCTCGGAAGCGATCAACAAAGCCCAACCATGCGGGGTCAATGTTTCGCGCCGGGTAACATGCCCTACAGGGCAATTATGACGACACATCAAACAATAACGGCAATTTTCAACGGTAGGTAATAAGAACTCAATGCTCATAGCTGATCACGCAGTCCTCACACGCCAAAACCCACCTTGCCAGGATTCATAATCCCATTGGGGTCTAACGTCTTCTTGATCGCCTGAAGCGTGGGCCAGGCAGAACCATATTGCAGGCGCATATAACGGGCCAATTTCAGCCCCACACCATGATGCTCATTGATCATGCCGCCGTTAGCAACCGAGGTTTGTACGGCGGTTGTCCAGACGCGATTGTGCAGGCGTAAGGCTTCCTGGGGGTCTTGAGGCGGCTCTTTGATGATAAACCGATCGTATAAACTTGCCCCCCAATGGAACCAATGGGAAAAATGACCGATGTAATTAACCTGCCACTCGGCGAAACTTTCTTCGATGGTATTTTTTTTGGCCTGGTACAGAGCGTGTAGTTTGTCAAAGGTGGTCACCGTTTCTACAGTGCCATACATCCAGGGCAGTTTGAGTGACTTCGGCGGATAATAAAAGTCGTAACGATGGTTCCACCAGCGTTCGCCCGGCTCGCGCCCCAGGTCTTTGGCCCCCAACTCGGTGCAGATCGCCAATCCTTTGGTCTCTTGCGCGGCCGCGACATCCTTGTCCCCATCAAAACCCAGCACCATATAGGCCCCTTCCAACTCATACCCCAACACCTCACGCACCAAAGACGCCGTAGAACTCGGATCATACAGACGAATTACCAGCGGAGTCAGGCGGCGCGTCATCAGGCGGCGACCCGCTTCCAGAGCATCAGCAAGGTCTTCAAACAGAACAGCACGCAGCAAACGAACCTCGGGCAAATAATCCACCTGCATCGTTGCTTCCGTAATAATGCCCAACGTACCCTCTGACCCCAGAAACAGTCGTCCAAAATCAGGCCCAGAAGCGTGACTGGGAACCGCAGGCGTGCGGATAATCTCCCCGCCGGGTAATACCACCTGCATACTCAGTACCATATCCTCAGCTTTGCCATACTTGGTGCTGATAGTGCCTGAACCCCGGGGCGCCAGATACCCCCCCAATGTGGCACAATTGGCCGAGGCCGCGTAATGAGGAAGGGTCAAACCTTTCTCATTTAACGCCCATTCTAATTGAGTGCCATTAATCCCCGCCTCTGCTGTAACCGTGAGGGCGGTTTCGTTAATTTCAATAATCTTATCCAGGCGTTTGGTATCTACGATGATGCCACCATAAAGCGACAAAGCTCCCCCCTGGGTCCCCGAACCGCCGCCCCAGGGAATGACAGGAATACGATACCGATTAGCTACGTCCAAAAGGGCGGCAATTTCTTCGGCTGAGCCAGGATGAACAATAAAATCGGGCATTGGAAGCGACTCGCCGCGATCCAGCCACATCTGCGGCATCCAGGACCAATCCGTCGAATAAATCAGTCGATCACTTTCACGGGT
>CAZPOZ010000687.1:0-2026 GCA_964588235.1 uncultured Planctomycetales bacterium | reverse complement strand
CAGCGCATGCCTGCCGCCGCGCCCGCCGACCGCCCGCAGCGCCCGGCCGGGGCCACGCCCGGGGGCGTCGCCTCCTGGCTCGTCGCGCTCCTGCTCGCGTCGGCCGCCGGCCCCCGCGCGGCCGTCGCGCACCCCCACGACTCGACGCCGCCCGTGGATCTTGTGCTGACCTACGCCGCCGGCGGCCTGGACGCGCTGCTCGACCTCTCGAAGTACCAGCTCGCCTCCTGGGTGCCCCGCCCGCCGCGGTACGTGGACCTGGACGCCGACATCCCCGACGACGTGATCGTGGAGCGCGTGCTCTCCCGCGTCTCGGTCGAGGCCGACGGCCGCGTCCTCACCCCCCTGCTCAGGCGCCAGCAGCCCGGCCAGGGGCCCGACCCGGTGCACCAGCCGCGGCTCCAGCTGCTGCTGCACTACCCCTGCCCCGAGCCGCCCTCCAGCGTCCGGGTCGTCTGGAAGGAGTTCCTCGGCATCTGGTGGGAGAACGGCCCGCAGGTGCCCGTGGTCGTGGAGGTCGGCACGCAGATCGACTCGGCCACGCTCACGCCCACGGAGCCCGAGCTCATCTGGCGCCGGCGGCCGCCGGCGGCCTTCCGCAGCCGCCCGGCCCCGCCGAGCCCGCAGGCCGCGGCCCGCGAGCTGCCCGTGGCGGCCCTGGGGCTGGCCGCCCTGGCGCTCGCCCTGCCGTTCGTGGGCCCGTGGCGCCGCCGCCGCCTGCCCACGCGCCTGGCGCCCTCGGCGGCGGCGCTGCTGCTGGCGGGAGGGGCGCTGCTCCTGCCGCTGGGGCGCGTGGCGAGCCCCTTCGGCCGCGCCCAGCCCCCCTCGGAGGGCCAGGCCCGCACGATCTTCGCCGCGCTGCTCGCCGGGGTGTACCGGGCCTTCGACGCCACCACCGAGAAGGGCATCTACGACGCGCTGGCCGCGAGCGTGGAGCCCGCGCTGCTGCGCGACCTGTACGGCGAGGTGTACGAGAGCCTGGTGCTGCGCGAGACGGGCGGGGGCGCCGTCTGCCGCGTCCAGGAGGTCACGCCGGGCGAGCTCGCCGTGCGCTTCCCCTCCGACGGGGGCACGATGCAGTTCGACGTCGAAGCCGCCTGGACCGTCGTGGGCCGCGTGGACCACTGGGGCCACCCGCACACGCGCGAGAACCTCTACCGGGGCCTGCTCACCGTGCGCAACGACGGGGCCTCCTGGCGCATCGCGGGCGTGACCCTGCACGAGCACCGGCGCATCGACGACGGCCGGCGCCCGTGACGACCGGCCCCGCCATCGTGGTCGAGGGCCTGGTCGCCGGGCACGCGGCGGCGGGCTTCCGCCTGCGCGTGCCGCGCTTCGAGGTGGGGCGCGGCGAGGCCGTGGCCCTGGTGGGCCCCTCGGGCTGCGGCAAGACCACCTTCCTCCACACGCTCGCGGGCGTGCTGCCGGCCCTCTCGGGGCGCGTCACGCTCGACGGGACCCCGTGGAGCGCGGCCGACGGCCGGGCCGAGGCGGCGCGGCGCCGGTTCCGCCTCCGCCGGCTGGGGCTCGTGTTCCAGGAGCTGGAGCTGCTCGAGCACCTGGACGTGCGCCAGAACCTGCTCTTGGCCTGGCACCTGGGCGCGGGCCCCTGCCCCTGGGCTCAAGCCGAGGAGCGGGCCCTGCGCACGGCCCAGGCCCTGGGCCTCACGCCGCACCTCGCGCGCCGGCCGCGCGTGCTCTCGCAGGGCGAGCGCCAGCGCGTGGCCGTGGCGCGGGCGCTGCTGCCCGAGCCGCCGATCCTGCTGGCCGACGAGCCCACCGGCAACCTCGACGCCGAGAACGCGCGCCGCGTCCTCGCGCTTCTGCTGGACGCCGCGCGCGGGCGGGGCGCGGCGCTGCTGATCGTGACCCACGACGCGACGCTGCTGCCGGGCCTGGACCGGGTGGTGGAGCTGCCGCGGCTCGCGGCCGAGGCGCCATGAGGGGCAACGCCACCAAGATCGGCGATGCAAGGCACGTGCGGCGCGCTGGAGCCGGGCGCTCAGGCCGCTTCCTCCTCCTTGCG
>CAZPOZ010000686.1:0-2030 GCA_964588235.1 uncultured Planctomycetales bacterium | reverse complement strand
CGCTGCCCGTCATGCCCACGATCACGCCGTGGGTGGTGAGGTCCTTGGCGTCGTAGAGCAGCAGCTCGCCCGGCGCCCCCGAGGCGGGATCCACGCCGCGTCCGAGGTAGAAGACGCCCAGCCTCTCGAAGTCCTGCATGGGGCCTGCTCCACGGGGTCCGGAGCCCGCGATCGTACCGGAGGGCTGGCTCCTCCCCGCGGGGGGGGCCTTGGGCTTGCGCCGGGCGGCGGACCGGTCGATCCTGACCGCATGCGAAGCCGCCGCCCCCTCCTGCCGCTGGTCCTGGCGCTCCTGGGTCCCGGGAGCGCCGCCCCAGCGCCGGCCGACCCCGTGGAGCGGCCGGCGCCGCCGCCGCGACGCCGGGTCGAGCGTCTGGAGCTGCTGGGCGAGGCGCGCCTGGCCCCGGGGCTCGTGTTCGAGGGCACCACGGTGGGCGGGCTCTCGGCCCTGGCCTACGACCCCGGCCGGGGGCGCTGGTACGCGCTCAGCGACGACCGCAGCCAGCTCGGGCCGGCGCGCTTCTACACGCTGGCCCTGACGCTGACGGACGGCCGCCTGGCGCGCGACGGCGTGCGGGTGGAGGGCGTGACCGCGCTCACCACGCCCGAGGGCCGGCCCTTCCCGGCGCGCTCGCTCGATCCCGAGGGGCTCGTGCTCTGCCCGGGCGGAGGGCAGCTCGTCGTGTCCTCCGAGGGCGACGCGCGCAGCGCCGTGCCGCCCTGGCTCAAGGTGTTCGGCCTCGACGGGCGCGAGCGGCGCACGCTGCCGCTCCCGGCCCGCTACCTGCCCGGCCGCGGCGTGGGGGTGCGCCCGAACCTGGCGTTCGAGGCGCTGACCCAGGTGCCCGGGGACGGACCACTGGTGACGGCGGTCGAGAACGCGCTCGCCCAGGACGGCCCCGCGGCCGACACGCGGACCGGCTCCCGCTGCCGCGTGCTGTTCCTCGAGCCCACGGACGGCCGGCCGCTGCGGGAGGCGGTCTACGACGTGGAGCCCGTGCCGCAGCCGCCCAGCCCCCCGGGCGGGGAGTCCACGAACGGCCTGCCCGACCTGCTGGCCCTGGACGACGCGGGCACCTTCCTGGCGTTGGAACGGGCCTACAGCGTCGGCGCCGGGGTGACCGTGCGCCTCTACGAGGCCGACCTCTCGCAGGCCACCGACGTGAGCGGGCTGCCGGCGCTGGTGCGCGAGGACGGCTCCCAGGAGCCCGTGGAGCGGCCGGCCCGCAAGCGCCTGCTGCTCGACGTGGGCTCGCTGGGCGTGACGCCCGACAACCTGGAGGCCGCCGCCCTGGGCCCGACGCTGCCCGATGGGCGCCGTCTGCTCGTGCTGCTCAGCGACGACAACTTCAACCCGACGCAGGTCACGCAGGTGCTGGCCTTCGCGCTCAGCTTCGAGGGTCCGTCGGCGCAGGCACCGCAGCGCTGACCGGTCCCGGGGCGTCTTCGAACACGGCCCGCAGCCGGCGGGCGACCGCCTCGGCGTCCGGGCCGCGCGTCCAGCGACGCTCCAGGCGCCGCGCGAGCCGCTGGAGCAGGACCCCCAGGCCCACGACGGGGGCGAGCAGGGCCGAGGCGCCCAGGATCAGGGGCAGGTCGGACGGTGACACGCCGCTGAGCAGCGTGACCCCGAGCGCGGTGGCGAGCACGAGCGCCGCGCCCCCCGAGAGCAGCCGGCCCAGGAACCGGAGCACGAGGGCGGCGGCGTCGGCGAGCAGCGAGGGCAAGGCGAGGCTCCCGCGCGGGCCCTCAGGCGCAACGCCACCAAGATAGTCGATGCGAGGCACGTTCGTCGCGCTGGAGCCGGGCGCTCAGGCCGCTTCCTCCTCCTTGCGCAGGCCTTGAGGCGCGTCGTCGTCGTCATCGGCCTTCCGCTACCGGCCCAGCGCGCCGGCCGCTTGGGTACGGCCTGCAGAGGCCATCCATAGGGCCTTCCGCAGGAGAGGTCTCGCCCTCCGAAGGACCCTACCCCTACCTTGGTGGCCATGGCGCTCAGGCCGCTTCCTCCTCCTTGCGCAGGCCTTGAGGCG
>CAZPOZ010000685.1:0-2041 GCA_964588235.1 uncultured Planctomycetales bacterium | reverse complement strand
CGGATCGAGGGCCTCGACCTCGGCCCAGGTGAGCGGATCGAAGCGCAACCGTTGCGCGGGCGTGGGCGCGAACCCGGCCGTGGCGGCGCGCAGGGCCGCCTCGGCCTCGGCGCGCGCCGCGGGCGCGAGGGTCTTCATCCAGGCCACCAGGGGCTCCACGCCGACGCCCCCGGGGGGGGCCGGGGGGCCGGCGGCCCGCGGGCCGAAGAGGCGCGCGCGCTCCCCGGGCGCGAGCAGCCGCAGCCGCGCGCGGGCCTCGACGTTCCACAGCCAGCGTCCCGTGCCGAGCAGCCCGGGGCAGACGAAGAACGTGGCCGGCAGGCCCAGGCGGCGCAGCACGGGCAGGGCCAGCTCGACGTGGTTGCGCAGCCCGTCGTCGAACGTGAGCGCGACCTCGCCCTGGGGCGGGCGCCCCTCGAGCTGGGCCTCCACCAGCCGGGGCAGCGGCACGACGCTGAGCCGGCGGGCGAGCCAGGCCAGCTGGGCGGCGAGCGTCTCGACGGGCAGATCCTCGGGCCCCACCCCGTGCAGCATGACGATGCGCCGCACGGGCTGGCGGCGCGCGAGCCAGGCCGAGGCGCCGCCGAGCAGCGCGGCGGCGTGCAACGGTCGCACGAGCGGGGCCTTCCAGGAGGGCATTCGGGTGATTCTGGCACAGGAACCGGCCGCTGGCCGGGAGCACCGTCGGGTGGCGCGCGGCGTGGCCGCCGGACGGCGGGTTGGTAGCCTCAGGTCGTGGCGGCCCAGCCGCCCGGAGGCGCCCGAAGCCCGTGTCGCTGCTGCGCATCGAGGTGGCGCGTCGTCCGGAGGACTTGGCGCTGCACGCGGACGCGTGGGACGCGCTGGCGGCCGAGGGGCCCTGGCCCAGCCCGCTGGCGGGCTCCACGTGGTTCGCGGCGCACGTGCGGCACAAGCTGGGGGCGGGCGCGCGCTGGCTCGTGCTGCTGGCCTACGGCGCGACGGGCCTGCGCGGGGTGCTGCCGCTGGTGGAGGAGGCCGGCCGCACGCTGGGCCTGCGGCGCTCGCGCTGGCGCGTGCCGGGCGAGTACTACACCGAGGACGGCGACGCCCTGCTCGCCCCGGGGCTCGAGGCGCTCACGCTGGGCGCGCTGCTCGAGGGGCTCGAGCGTGAGGAGCCGGGGGCGCTGGGGGTGACGCTGGGCGGCATCGCGCCGGGCTCGCCCACCCGGGCGGCGCTGGACGACCCGGCGGCCCCCTTCGCCGCGGCGGTCGATCACGACGCCGAGGGCGCGGAGATCCCCCTCGAGGGCACCTTCGACGGCTGGTTGCACGGCATCTCGGAGAACCTGCGCATCAACCTGCGCAAGGCCCGCAACCGCCTGGAGCGCGAGCGGCCGGGGGCTTTGGCCTTCCGTTTCCTCGGCGGCGCGCAGGCGCGCGCCGAGACGCTGGCCGACTTCGCGCGGCTCGAGGACGCCGGCTGGAAGGGGGCCGAGGGGGGCGCGCTGGCGCGCTCGCCGGTCAAGCTGGCGCTCTACCGCGACCTCGCCACGGCCTGGGCCGGGCGCGGCGTGCTGGAGTGGCACCTGGCGGAGCTGGAGGGGCGGCCGGTGGCCATGCACCTGGCGGTGCGGCTGGGCCGGCGCCTGACGCTGCTGCGCATCTGCTACGACGAGTCGCTGGGCAAGCACATGCCCGGGAACCTCCTGCTGCGGGAGATGGTGGCGCGGGAGCACGCGCGGGGGGATTGCGAGGCGGTGGACTTCGTCCAGGCGCAGCCCTGGAACGCGCACTGGCGCATGCGTCGCTACGCCTTCGCCCGCGCGCACGTGGCGCGCCGCGGCCTGTTGCCGGCCCTGCTGGGCGGCCTGCCCCTGCGGGCGGCCGCGGCGCTGCACCGGGCCCCCCGCCTGGCCGCGTTCGTCCGCCGGCTGCGGCGGCGGTAGGCGCGCCCTGGGGCGCGGCGCAGGCTCGCGCCAGGGCCCCGCCCCCCCGGCCGCGCCCCTCAGGGCCATGGCCACCAACTTAGGGGTAGGGTCCTTCGGAGGGCGAGACCTCTCCTGCGGAAGGCCCTATGGAT
>CAZPOZ010000684.1:0-2045 GCA_964588235.1 uncultured Planctomycetales bacterium | reverse complement strand
CCGGCGGCGGCGGCGCTCACGCGGCGGCCCGCCGGGCCGGCGGGCGGGGCGCGCCCGGCCGGGCCCGCGCGAGGGCCAGCAGCAGGCCGGCGGCCACCGCCTGCAGGGCCACGGCGGCCAGCGCCCAGCCCGCCAGCGCCGGCCAGCCGTAGACCGTCGAGCGGTCGGTGAGCAGCTCCAGCGCCCCCCAGGTGACGGCCCCCGCCGCCAGGGGGAGCGCCCAGGTGTCCAGCGTCAGCCGCAGGGGGGAGAGGCCCCAGGCGCGAGCCAGCTGGGCCGGGAGGACCAGCGCGTGCACCAGGAAGGCCGGCACGGCGGTGCCCAGGGCCACGCCCACGATGCCCAGGCGCGGCGCGAGGGCCAGGCTCAGCACGAGGTTGGCGCACCCCTCGGCCAGGTAGGTCAGCGCCAGCGGCCGCAGGCGGTTCACCCCGTACAGCACCTGGACCAGGGGATGGGACGCGATCGGCGCCAGGGCCCCCAGCGTGAGCACCGTGAGCACCGTGGCGGGCTCGCCGCGGAAGTCCTCGTTGTGCCACTGGACGAGGAACGGCTCCCCGACGGTGATCAGGTAGGCGGCGATGGGGCCGGCCAGCAGCAGCATGAGCCGCCCCCCCTGCACCAGGAGCCGGGTGAGCTCCTCGCGGTCGCCGCGGGCCTCGAGCGCGCCGGCGGCCGGGGCCAGCACGCGGCAGGCCGACCAGAGCAGCGCGCGGGCCTGCGACGGGAGGCTGGCGGGCACGGTGAAGTAGGTCACGTGCGCCATCGTCAGCGCGGCCCCGATCACCAGGGGGTCGATCTGCCAGGTGAGCATCAGCGCCACGGAGATGAGCACCGCCCAGCCCCCGTAGCCGAGCAGCGCGCGCAGCGCGGCCCGGTCGGCCAGCCGGGGCGCGAAGCGCAGGTCGGGGCAGGTGCGGAACGCGGCCCAGGTCTTCCAGGCGATCTCCACCACGCCCGAGACCGCGTAGGTGAACGCCAGGGCCACCAGCCCGTGGCCGTGCTCGACCAGCAGGATGGTGACCAGCGTGCGCAGCACGAGCAGCACGACGTCGATGCGCGCCACGACGTCGAAGCGCTGGCGGCCGATGAGCACGGCGGAGAAGGCGTTGAAGGGGAAGGTGAGGGCCACCTCTCCGCCCAGCACGAGGATCACCGCGGCGGCGTCGCCCGCGGCCACGCTGCCCAGGCTCTCGCGGCCCGGCAGCCAGGCCGCCAGGGCGAGCACCACGAGCAGCAGCACCAGCCCGGCGGCCGCGAACACGGCGAAGGCGGCGTTCACGTGCCGGTTCAGGCCCGCCGCGTCGCCCAGGGCGTCGTGTCGCGCGACGAAGTGCACGATCGCCGGGCGCACGCCCAGGTCGGCCAGCCCGAACGTGCCCACGAGCGACATGAAGAACGACCAGAACCCGTAGGCCGCGTCGCCCAGGTCGCGCACCAGGTAGCGCATCACGAAGAACAGCGCCACGCCGTTGAGGACGAACGAGCCCCAGGTCCAGGCCGCGTTGCGCGCCAGCACCCGGCGCTGGCCCGCCCGCCCCTGCGGGGGCTGCGCCGGCGCCGGCGCCGGGTCCGGCGCGGGCGCGCGGGCCGGGGGGAGGGGGTCGGTCGGGGTCACCGGGTGTCCATGATGCTGGGGCTCGGGCACCCCGAAGTCTCATTCCATCGGCACGTCCGACGCGCAAGATGGACACCCGGGGCCCGGACCGGGCCCGGGGGACCGCCCCGGCGCCTCCCGGACGGTCCCGCCGACGGCGTCGTCCACGCGGGACGACGCCTCCGATGGCCGATGAGGTTTCCGCGCGACGTCCGACGCAGGGCGTCCGGGCGCCGCGCCCGGCGGCGCCCGCGGCCTGCCGTTTGCCTGCCAGCCCCCACGCCCTTCCTGACAAGTCCTAGCAACCTGCGAACATGACCGGACCCGTGGAGCGCCCGTCCGCGGGCGGCCGCCGGACGGCCCAGGGATCCCCGCCCCCATGACCCCCCCCCACACGAGCCCCACCGGGCGCCGTCCCACGCGCGTGTGCGTGACGGGAGGCGCCGGC
>CAZPOZ010000683.1:0-2046 GCA_964588235.1 uncultured Planctomycetales bacterium | reverse complement strand
CGCCTTCGTGCGCGGCTACGCGGCGCTCTCGCTCGGCCGCCTTCGGGAGGCCGAGGCCCTGCCCGACCTCGCGCGCCTGGCGGGCAGCGACGACCGGGCCGCAGCCTTCGCCGCGCTGTCGCTGGGCCTGTTGGGCCTGCCGGCCTGCGGGCCCGTGCTCGACCGGCTGCTCGCCGCCGGCGGCCGCGACGGCCTGCGGGGCGCCGCGCTGCTGGGGGCCGGCCTGGCCCCCGCGCCGCAGGCCCTGCCCCGGGTGCCTCCCTGCCTGCGGGCCCTGGCCGCCCCCCTGGTCCCCTCCTGCGCCGCGCTGGCGGCGGGGCTCCTGCGCGCCCAGGGCGAGCTCCCCTGGCTGCGCGAGCGGCTGTTCCTCGACTCGGTCAGCCTGCGCCCCGGGTTCGCGGAGGGCGCCGCGCGCCTGGACCCGGCGGGGCAGGCGGCCTGGCTGCTCGACCGCTTGGGGCGCGCCGACCACGATGGCGAGCGCGTGGCCCTGATCGCGGCGCTGGGGGGCTGCGCCGGCCCCCCCGAGGCGGGCGCCCTGGCCCGCCGCCTGCGGGCGACCCCCTCCGGCGACGGGCGCCAGCGCGTGGCGCTGGTGCGCACGCTCGCCCGGCTGCTCGCCGACCGCGAACCCTCCTTCGCCGCGCGCCTGCGGGCGCACACGTCCTACCTGCAGCCGAACCTGATCCTGGACCACCTCGAGGTCTTCCCCTGACGCGCCCCGGGGACGGCTACCGGGGCGCGGCGCCTTCGGGGCCGAGGGTCAGGACCGTGATCTCGGGCCGGCACAGGAAGCGCACGCGCGGCGCCGCGCCGCCCTCCAGGCCGAGCCCGCGGTTCACGTAGAGCCAGGTGCGCTCCACGCGGTAGAGCCCGGCCTCGAAGCGCTTGCCGTGGCGGGCCAGCGTGAGCAGCGCGCCGTAGCCGGGGAGCCGCACCTGCCCGCCGTGCGTGTGCCCGCAGAGCACCGCCCCCACGCCGCCGCGCGCGAGCTCCAGGATCGGGTCGGGCGCGTGCGTGAGCACGATCGAGGGCCCTCCGGGGGGCAGCGCGGCGAGCAGCCCCGGCAGGGTGGCGTCGTCGCCGTAGTCCAGGCCGGCCAGGGTGAGCTCGACGCCGGGCAGCGGCACGCGGGTCACCACGCCCCCCAGCAGCCGCGCGGCCGAGCGCTCGAGCACCCGCTCGCCCCCGAGGTCGAACACGTCCCAGTTCCCGCGGACCGCGTGGAGCGGCGCGATGGCCGCCAGCGCCTGCATGCAGGCCAGGAAGCGCGGCGCCCCCGCCGGGGTGTTGATCGCGTCCCCCGTGAACACGATCAGGTCCGGACGCTCGGCGGCCACCAGGGCCGGCAGGCGTTCCTCGTTGCCCGCGCCCGCCTCCACGTGCAGGTCGGAGATCAGGACCAGGCGGGCGGTCGGGGCGCCCGGGGGCCAGCCGCTCAGCGGCAGGGACACGTGCGTGACCTCGATCCAGCCCGGCTCGACCAGCCAGCCGTAGGCCACGCAGCCCACGCCCAGGGTGCCTGCCGCCAGCACGGTGCGGCGCACGAGCCGGCGCAGCCGCCCGCCCGGGGCGGGCTTCCCGCGCCGCCAGCGCAGCAGGCCCAGCGCCAGCTCGGCTCCGTAGGCGGCCAGCACGGTGACCACCAGCAGCGAGAAGGTGGCGGTCAGCGCCTGCTCGCTCACCGGCGGGACCTCGCAGCCGCAGGCCCGGCCGGGGCCGGCGCCGATGTGGCCGCCGGGGGGGAGGACGGCGCACAATGCGGCCCCCTCTTCCGGAGCCGGTGATGAGCGCGCCCCCCGACGCCGAGCCCACGCCCGCCCAGCGGGAGATCGCCGCCGCCGTCGAGCGCCTGCTCGGCGCGCTGGGGGAGGACGCCCGCCGCCCCGAGCTGGCCCGCACGCCCGCCCGCGTGGGCCGCAGCCTGACCTACCTCACCAGCGGCTACGGCAAGGACGTGCGCGCGCTGCTCGAGGGCGCCGTCTTCGAGATCGACACCGACGAAATGGTCATCGTCAAGGACATCGAGCTCTACAGCCTGTGCGA
>CAZPOZ010000682.1:0-2048 GCA_964588235.1 uncultured Planctomycetales bacterium | reverse complement strand
TGGGCACGGCCCGCAGAGGCCATCCATAGGCCCTTCCGCAAGAGAGGTCTCGCCCGCCGAAGGACCCTACCCCTAACTTGGTGGCGTTGGCCCTCAGAGGGCAGAGTAGGACCGTACCGATGCAGGCACGCGGGCGCCGCGTCTTGGGGCGCGTGCGCGAGCGGGGCGCCGCGCGCAGGCCGCGGCGTCGGGCCTCAGTCGGCGGGCGTCGGCTTCGGGTCGGGCTTGAACAGCGCCATCAGGCCGCCCAGCGCGCCCACGGCGCCGCAGGCGAGCAGCAGGGTGACCCCCAGCCCCTGGGTGGTCGTGTAGCCCTCGCCCTTCTTCGCGGCCTCGTCCAGGGCCGTGCGCAGGAGGGCCCAGCAGCCCAGGCCCACGAGCCCGGTGAGCAGCGCCAGCGTGCCCAGGCCGCGGCCGAAGCGGCTCATGCCCATCAACGCCCACAGCAGCAGCAGCGCGCCGGGACCGCCGACGAGCAGCATGAACACGACCTTCGCCTTCTGGAGGCCCTCGTCCATCTTGGCGACCTGCTCGTCGGTCAGCTTGACGTCGGTGCCCTTGACGCGGTCGCGCAGGCTGTCGGCGCCCTGCCAGACGTTGAGCGTGCTCACGGCGAGCGAGGCGTCGCTGCCGACGGCCTTCACCTCGAACAGCGGGAAGGCGACCGCGGCCAGGCCGCACAGGCCGGCGAGCAGCACGAGCAGACGATGCATGGGGGGTCTCCGGGGAAGGCGGGACTCTACCACCCGCCCTCCCGCGGCGGCCGCAGGGGCCGCCTCAGGCCCATGGCCACCAAGTTAGGGGTAGGGCCTCGCGGAGGGTGAGACTCCTTCTTCCGCGGACGGGCCCACGGATGGCCTCTGAAGGACGTTCCCAAGCCACCGGCGCGCTGGGCCGGTAGCGGAAGGCCGATGACGACGACGACGCGCCTGCGGCCTGCGCAAGGAGGAGGAACCGGCCTGAGCGCCCGGCTCCAGCGCGCCGCACGTGCCTCGGGTCGCCCATCTTGGTAGCGCTGCGCCTCAGGCCTCGGGGCCCGGCTCCCCGGGGGGGGCGATCTCCGCCGGAGGCCGCGGGGCGAGCCCGGCGGCGGCGCGGGCAGCGTTCACCAGCGCCACGAGGGCGTACTGCAGCTTCTCGCGCGCGTCCTCGGGGCGCTCGTCGGTCCCCAGGCGCTGGAAGAAGGGTTCGAGGGCCTCGAGGTCGAGCGGATCGAGGCTGGCGACCTCGTGGAGCGCGCGGCCGGGGGCCCAGCCCACGACCAGGCAGGCCGCGACCTCCATGGCGGGGTTGCACAGCCCGCAGGAGGCCCGCGCGTCGAGCAGCAGCCCCCGCGGGCTGCCGGGGTGCTCGACCTCAACGCTCACCTCGAGCACGTTCTTGCCGCCGCCGCGGCAGCCCTCGACGCTGGAGCGTCCGTGCACCGGCCCCTTAAGGGGCCGGAAGCACTCGGGCGCGCGCTCGCGGCCCTGGCGGGGGAACAGGTGCGCGGCGTAGAAGGCGAAGACCGGGCGGGAGACGGCCATGGGGCGCGCCGGGCGGCTACTCGTCGTCCAGGTGCGCGAGCGGGTTGCGCACGACGCGCTCGACCACGTCGCACAGGGCCGAGCACTCGGCCTCCGTGTTGTAGACGTACACGCCCACGCGCAGGTTGTTGCGCGCGTTGCCGGCGGCGTCGAAGCGCCGGTGCAGGTAGGCGTTCACGCAGAACATCCCCTTGCGCAGCATCACGTTGTGCTGCTCGTCGGCCAGCCGCTCGATGGCGTTGAGCACGCCGCCGGAGGAGGAGGCCATGGTGAGCACGCCGCCGCGCCGGGCCGGGTCCTGCGGGCCGCGGATCCAGAAGTGCTCGCAGGTGAGCGGGGCGAGGCGGGCGGTCAGGTAGGCGTTGAGCCGGCGCTCGTGCGCCCGCAGCGCCTCGAGGCCCACGCGGTCGCGCAGGTAGCGCACGGCGGCCGCGGCGCCGAGCATGCCGGCGTAGTCCTGCAGGCCGGCCTCGAAGCGGCCGGGCGGCTCCTTGTAGAGCACGCGGTCCTGCCAGGTGTCGG
>CAZPOZ010000681.1:0-2050 GCA_964588235.1 uncultured Planctomycetales bacterium | reverse complement strand
TTCGCCTACGCGCCCTCGAGCGCCGGCGCCGCCGACGGCGCCGCCCTGGCCGACGAGCTGCTCGCGCACGAGGCCGCCCGCGCACCCAGCGCCGCCGCCCCGGCGCCGGCGCGCGCCCGCGCCCGCGTGCCGGTGGCCGTGCCCGTCGAGGAGCCGCGCCGGCCGGCGCCGCGTCCGTCCCGCTCGGCCGAGCCGCTGCCCCGCGCCGACGAGGTCCCCGCGGCGGCCCCCGCGCCGCCCCGGGCGACGAAGCCCGCGCCGGCCCCGGAGCCCGCGCGCCCGGCCGTGCCCAGCCCGGCGCTCCGGTCCCCGCGCCCCTGGATGAAGCCGGGCGGCTGAGGGAGCGGTCGATGGAGCGCGAGCCCGAGGCGGCGGAGGAACGCGCAGGCGGCGCGACGGGCGACGCGCCGCCGCCTCAGCCCGTGCGCCTCCTGGCGGGCATCCGGCGGCTGGCCGCCTGCCTGCACGACCCGCGGGGCGAGCCCCGGGCGGCGCTGGCGCTGGGGCACCCGCACCCGCTCCACGGCGGCACGATGGACAACGCCGTCGTCGTGGCGGCCGCCGAGCGGGCGGCGCTCCACGGGTTCCTGGTGCTGCGCTGGGACTTCGGCGGCGTGCGGGCCAGCGAAGGCGAGCGCACCGACGTCGAGGCCCACCGCGACGACGTGCGCGCGGCGGCGCGCGACCTGGCGCGCCGGGCGCCCGGGCTGCCGGCGTTCGGCGGCGGCTTCTCCTACGGCGCGCGGCTGTTCGCGGCGGTGATGCACCCCGAGGCCCCCGACCCGCCGCCCTTCCGGGGCGGGCTGCTCCTGGCGCCGGCCACGCGCGTGCCCTCCTCGTCGCGCGACTTCGGCAACCTGCTGCTGGGGCGTCCCCTGCACGACGCGGGCGTCGATCCCCGCGCGGTGGACCGTCTCGGCCGGCTGCCGGTGCCCTGCGAGGTGCTGGTGGGCGGGCGCGACGTGGTGGCCCCGCCCGAGGAGCTGCGCGCCTGCCTCTCGCCGTCCTCGCGGCTGTGCGTGCTGCCGGGCCTGAGCCACTTCTTCAGCCGCAGCGCCGGGGCCGGCCCCCTGGCGGCCGACCTGCTGCTCCCGGCGCTGGACGTGGCGCTCGAGGCGCTCCTGGCCCGCACGCTGGCCGCCGGCTGACGGGGCGGCCCCCCCCCCGCCAGGATCATGGCCACCAAGCTGGGCCTAGTTCCGCCGGTCCGAAGTTCGGGGCGGGATGGCAGAGGCCCAGCAGACCCGCGCCGGCAGGTTCCGGGGAGCCGATCCTAGCCACCGACGCGCTGGATGGGGAGCGGAGGGTCGCCGGCGACGACGACGCGTAGCCGGGCTACGCAAGGAGGAGACGGGGGCCCGAGCGCCCCCAGTCCAGCGCGTCGCACGATCCCGCCTCGAGCTTGCGACTCGCAGCACTAGGATGACGCCCATGCGCGGCCACGACCGGGAGTCCACCTGCGGCGTGCCCTTCCCCGGACGCACGCTGCCCCGGGAGCGCTGGACGCGCACGCGCGTGCCCCTGCCGCGGGACGGCGCGCCCTTCGACTGGCGGGCGGCCTTCGGCCGCGACGCCCCGCGCGTGCTCGACCTGGGCTGCGGCAACGGTCGCTTCCTGATCGCCTCGGCCCTGGCGCGGCCCGGGCTCGACCACCTGGGCATCGACCTGGTGCCGCCCGCCGTGCGCTTCGCCAGCCTGCGCGCGGGCCAGCGCGGGCTGACGAACGCCAAGGTCGCCTGGGGGGACGCCGGCGCCTTCCTGCTGCGCTCCTGCCCCGAGGCCAGCGTGGCCGAGGCGCACCTCTACCACCCGCAGCCCTACCGCGACCGGTCCCAGGCCGACCGGCGCCAGCTCACGCCGCGCCTGCTCGCCGCGCTCCACAGGGTCCTCGTGCCCGGCGGCCTGCTCGTGGTCCAGACCGACAACCCGGCCTACGCGCGCTACGCCCGCGCCGTGCTGCCGGCGCTGTTCGAGGTCGTGGAGCAGGCGGGGCCCTGGCCCGACGCGCCGCTCGGGCGCACGCTGCGCGAGATCGTGGCGCGCCGGCAGG
>CAZPOZ010000680.1:0-2050 GCA_964588235.1 uncultured Planctomycetales bacterium | reverse complement strand
GCTGCCGTCCATGGGGAACACCCAGGCGGTGTCGGGATCCCGGGGGTGGACCACGATCGGGAAGCCGATGTCCCCCACCTTCTTCGGCATCGCCCGGCCGACGCGCTCCCACACGCCCGTGGGCCGGTCCATCTTGTAGATGCCCATGTGGTTCTGCTGCCACAGGCGGTCGGGATTCAGGGGGTGCAGCTTCACGTCGTGGGGATCGTGGCCGTACTCCTTCGGCTCCGGCCCGAAGCCGTCCACGCCCTTGTTCAGCGGCTTCCAGTCGGCGCCGTAGTCGACGCTCTCGAAGATGCCGCCGCCCGACATGCCGATGTACATGTGGTTCTTGTCGCGCGGATCGACCAGGATCGAGTGCATCTTGCCGCCGTCGGGCGTCTGGTCCTTGAGCCCGCCGAACCAGGCCTCGCGCTGCGGGTGCTCGTTGAAGCCCGGCACGCTCTCCCAGGTGTCGCCGCCGTCGGCCGAGCGGAACAGGCCCTGGGGCGAGGTGCCCGCCCACCACACGCCCGGCTCGCTCGCGTGCCCCGGGGTGAGCCAGAAGACGTGGTCCACGACCCAGCCCGTCTGCCCCTCCGGCGCCTTGGGGAAGGCCGGCGGCTTGGTCGCCTCCTTCCACGTGCGGCCCCGGTCGGACGAGCGGTAGACGGTGGGGCCCATGTGGCCCGTGCGCGAAGCCATCAGCACGACCTTGGGCGCGCGGGGATCCTGCCGCACGTGGTAGACGACGCGGCCCAGCATCGTCGGGCCGGAGAGCTTCCAGACGCGCCGGCCCGCGTCGCTGGTAAGCGTCCACAGCCCCTTGCGCGTGCCCACGAACACCGTCACCGGCTTGCGGGCGCCCTTCGCCGCCTGCGTGCGACCGCTCACCTTGCGCTGCGCCATGCTGCACCTCGCCGCCCGGGGGGAGCGCAGAGCCTACCCACGGGCGCCGTTCCGGGCAGGGGCCCCGCGGCGCCGTGCGCGCGAGCCGGGGCCAAAGGCCCGGCCGCGCCGGGCGTCAACCGGGCCGCGGGCCTTCCGCGAAGACCTCCACGGGGATGTGGATCGCGTGGGCACGGGGGGCGATGAGGTCGGCCAGGCCGTAGGCCAGCAGCGCGAGCACCGGCAGCACGCGCAGCCCGAGCGTCGAGACCAGGGGCATCAGCATCGCGGAGAGGTGTACGCGGAGCTCGGCGGGCAGCTCGAGCAGCAGGGCGAGCGCTCCGCCCAGGTGGGCGCCCACCGACCCCAGCAGCAGGAGCAGCGCGGCCTTGGCGCGGCTGCGCCGCCGCAGCGCGGGCAGGAGCAGCAGCAGCGCGACCCCCTGGGTCAGGAGGTCGAGCAGCGGCCCCAAGAACAAGGTCGCGCGCAGGGCCCAGCTGGGAGAGACAAGGCCCCCGTACGTCTCGTCCCTGAGCGACCGCAGCAGGGACTCGAAACCGGTGATCCCGGTCGTCTCCCCGACGTCTCCGCGCCCCGGCCAGATCGGCAGCAGCCAGAACAGCAGCCCGAGGGCCGCCGTGGCCCCTGCTGCAACGTGGCCGTTCGGGGCCCGCGGCTCGTGCAACGCGGCCAGCAGACCTCCGGCGAGCAAGGCCAGCAGCAGGGTCGAGACTGCGCTGGGCAGCGACGCCGACCCAGACCGGAACAGCACGTACTCGAGGCCCGCCCCGGAGAGCATCAGGAGCACCAGCCCGAGGATGGCGACCACGAGCACCACGCCGCGCTGGGCCCGGGGCCGGCGTTCGTTCACCAGCGCCAGCAGGCCTACGGCGGCGGGTCCGAAGACGAACAGCAGGGCGGGGAAGGGGAGGCCCCACCCCCCGGCCACGTCCCAGGCCCAGAGGGCGACCGAGCCCTGCTCGCCGGGCAGGAGGGCGAGCGGCACCCCCAGCCCGAGCAGGGCCAGCAGGGCGAAGGTGCGCCGCACCCGGCGGCCGGGCGCCGAGCCCTGCCCCCGCGTCCGGCGCGGCTCCCCGCGCTCGAGTCCGTCGCTCATGCGCTGCTCAACGGCAACGCCACCAAGATGGGCGATGCGAGGCACGTGCGGCGCGCTGGAGCCGGG
>CAZPOZ010000679.1:0-2056 GCA_964588235.1 uncultured Planctomycetales bacterium | reverse complement strand
CCGCGTGGACGGCAACCTGCAGGAGGCCATGGAGCCGCCCAAGCGCCTGCAGAGCGCGATCGCCAGCCGCGTGAAGATCATGGCGGACCTGGACATCGCCGAGAAGCGCAAGCCCCAGGACGGCAAGTTCCAGGTGAAGGCCGAGGGCCGGCAGATCGACTTCCGCGTCTCGACCCTGCCGACCGTGCACGGCGAGAAGGTCGTGATGCGCATCCTGGACGCGAGCAACCTCTCGCTGCAGCTGGACGGCCTGGGCTTCGAGACGAAGGCGCTGACCGACTTCCGCACGGCCATCGCCGCGCCCTACGGGATGATCCTCGTCACGGGGCCCACGGGCTCGGGCAAGACGACCACGCTCTACAGCGCCGTGCGCGAGATCATGGCCCCCGACGCCAACTTCGTGACCGTCGAGGACCCCGTCGAGTACCAGGTCGAGGGCCTCAACCAGGTGCAGGTGAACGTGAAGAGCGGCCTCACCTTCGCCGCGGCCCTGCGCTCGATCCTGCGCCAGGACCCCGACGTGGTCATGGTGGGCGAGATCCGCGACACCGAGACGATCGACATCGCCGTCAAGGCGGCCCTCACGGGCCACCTCGTGCTGAGCACCCTGCACACGAACGACGCGGCCAGCACGATCACGCGCATGGTGGACATGGGCGTGGATCCCTTCATGGTCGTCTCCTCCACGCTGCTGGTCTCGGCCCAGCGCCTCGTCCGGCGCATCTGCCCGCACTGCAAGGAGGCCTACAAGGCGCCGGCCGAGCGGCTGGCGACCTGGGGCTACACCGAGGCCGAGATCGCGGCGGTGCCGGACCTGTTCCGCGCCAAGGGCTGCGCGCGCTGCAACAACGGCTACGCCGGTCGCTTCGCGATCCTCGAGACCCTGCCCGTGACCGAGGAGATCAAGAAGATGGTCGTGGCCGGCAACAGCAGCATCGAGGTGCGCGCCAAGGCCATCGAGCAGGGCATGATCACCCTGCGCCGCTGCGCGCTGCTCAACGCGTTGCGCGGCAACACCAGCATCGAGGAGGTCCTGCGCGTGACCCTGGGCGAGCACCGCGCCCAGCGCGCGCCCGAGGCCGCGGTCTGAGCCCGAAGGAGCCCTGACGACCCATGCCGAACTTCAAGTACAGCGCCATCGGCGCCGACGGGCGCACGGTCCGCGGCGCGCTCGCGGCGGGCAGCCAGCAGGAGCTCGTCGAAGAGCTGCGCCGGCGCAACCTGATGCCGCTGAAGGTCGAGACGAGGGGCGCCGCCGAGGCGGCCCCTTCCCCGGCGCCGGCGGCGCCGGCGGCGGGCGTCCCGGCGTCGCCGGCGCCCGCGGCGCGGCCGGCCTCCCGCGGCTTCTCCTTCGGGGCCGTGCGGCCCGGCGTGCGGCGCAAGGAGGAGATGGTCCTGTTCACGCGCCAGCTGGCGACGATGATCGGGGCCGGCATCCCCATGCTGGAGTCGCTGGAGATCCTGCGGGAGCAGGCCGAGTCGAAGCAGTTCGCCCTGCTGCTCGACCAGGTGATCGGCGACGTGCGCGGCGGCCAGGACCTCTCCACCAGCCTGTCCCGCCACCCGAAGGTCTTCAGCGACGTCTACGTGAGCATGATCCGGGCCGGCGAGGCCTCGGGCCAGATCGACGACATCCTCGAGCGCCTGGCCGACTACATGGAGGCCACCCAGCGCCTCAAGCGCGACATCAAGAGCGCCATGACCTACCCGGTCGTCTCGCTGGTCATGATCATGGGCATCACGGCCTTCCTGATGATGGGCATCGTGCCCAAGTTCAAGGAGGTCTTCGCCAGCCTGGACGTCTCGCTGCCCGGGCTGACGCTGGGCATCCTGGCGGTCTCCGACTTCATGCAGGCGCAGTGGGCGCTCATGCTGGGCGGGGCCGTCGTGGCCGTCATGCTGTTGATGGTCTACAAGCGCACCGACCGCGGCTCGCGGCAGTGGGACTGGATGATCCTGCACCTGCCGGTGTTCGGGCCGCTGTTCCGCAAGGTGGGGCTGTCGCGCTTCTCGAAGACCTTCTCGACCATGCTCAAGTCGGGCGTCCCCATCCTGG
>CAZPOZ010000678.1:0-2057 GCA_964588235.1 uncultured Planctomycetales bacterium | reverse complement strand
CCAGGTCGCCGGGCTCCAGCGCCCGCTCCTGGCCGTCGAGGGTCACGAGGCGCTCGCCGACGCCGGCCGGGCGCACGCGGACGGCCCCGCGGATCGCGGTCGCGTCGAACGCGTGGAGCGGCTGCCCCTGCTCGAAGAGCACCAGCTGGGTCAGGTCCACGAGCAGGTCGACGCTGCGCGCCCCCAGCGCCTCCAGCCGACGCCGGAGCCGAAGCGGGCTCGGGCCGTTGCGGACGCCGGTCAGGGCCAGGCCGACGTAGCGGCGGCAGCCCTCCCCGGCCTCCAGGGTCACCGCGGGCGGGGCGCCGCGCGCCGCCGCCAGGGCCTCCTCGGCGCGGCGCGTGGACGGGGGGCTCAGGCGCCGCCCCAGCACGGCCGAGAGCTCGCGCGCCACGCCCCAGTGGCCCCAGAGGTCGGGCCGGTGGGTGATCGCGGTGTTGTTCAGCTCCAGCACGTCGTCGGCCAAGCCCAGGGCCTCGCTCACCGGGCGCCCCACGGCCGTGCCCTCGGGCAGCACGAGGATGCCGTCGTGGCCCGGGCCCAGCCCCAGCTCGTCCTCCGCGCAGAGCATGCCGTCGCTCTCCACGCCCCGCACGGGCCGCCGTGCCAGCGTGAGGCCCCCGGGGAGGGTGACGCCCACCGGCGCGTGGCAGACGATCTGGCCGGCCGCGACGTTCGGGGCGCCGCAGACCACCGTGCGCACCACGCCGTCCCCGGCGTCCACGGTGCACACCGAGAGGCGGTCGGCGTTCGGATGGCGGCCGGCCGTCAGCACGCGCGCCGTGCGCACGCCGCCGAGCGCGCGCCCCACGGGCTCCACGCCCTCCACCTCGGCCACGTGGAAGGTGAGCGCGTCGGCGACCTCCGCGGCGGACAGCCCCGCGAGGTCCACGAGCTCGGAGAGCCAGGCGAACGAGAGCCTCATCCTTCCACCCCGCGCGCGAGCTGCCGCAGGAAGCGCAGGTCGCCGGACATCAGATGGCGGATGTCCTCGATCCCATGGCGCAGCAGGGCCACGCGGTCCACGCCCATGCCGAAGGCGAACCCGCTCCAGGTGCCGGGGTCCACGCCGCCGGCCTCGAGCACGCGCGGGTGGACGAGGCCGCAGCCGAGGATCTCCATCCAGCGGCCGCGGAAGCGCATGTCCATCTCGAAGCCCGGCTCCACGAAGGGGAAGTAGGCGGGGCGCAGGCGCACCTCCACCTCGCGCCCGAACAGCCCCGTGAGCACGGTGCGCAGCGTCCAGACCAGGTGCGCGACGCTCACGTCGCGGTCCACGAGCAGCCCCTCCACCTGGTGGAAGGTGTTCTCGTGCGTCGCGTCGAGCTCCTCGTGGCGGAAGATGCGGCCGATGGAGACCGCGCGCAGCGGCGGGCGCCGCGACTCGAGCGCGCGCAGCTGCACCGGGCTCGTGTGCGTCCGGAGCAGCCGGCCGTCGGTCAGCCAGAACGTGTCCTGCATGTCGCGCGCCGGGTGGTCGGGCGGGATGTTCAGCGCGCCGAAGTTGTGGTGGTCGTCCTCGATCCAGGGGCCGTCCAGGGGCTCGAAGGACAGCCCGAGGAAGAGGTCCTCGAGCTCCCGGCACACCTGCAGGACCGGGTGGAGCGTGCCGCCGGGCCGCCGCGCCCCGGGCAGCGTCAGATCGACCCACTCGGAGGCGCCCAGGTCCTGCTCGCGGGCCCGCTCCAGGGCCTGCGCGCGGGCCTGGACGGCCTCCTTGAGCCGGCGCTTGAGGTCGTTGGCCTCCCGCCCGACCGGGCCGCGCCGCTCGGGGGGCAGCGTCGGCAGGGCCTTGAGCTGCGCCGACAGGGGGCCTGCCGGCCCCAGCAGCGAGCCCTCCAGGGCCTTGAGCTCGGCGGGCGTGGCGGCGGCGGCGATGCGCTCGAGGCCCTCCGCCCCGAGGCGCCGGAGGTCGTCGAGCGGGTCGGCGGGCTCAGCCATGGTGTGGCACCCTACACACGATCGGGCGCCCGCTCCAGCGGCGGCCGGCCGCGGTGGTGTCCTAGCCCGCATGTTGCGTGAAGCGCGCGCCGCCAGGGGACGGATTCTCCCTCGGA
>CAZPOZ010000677.1:0-2058 GCA_964588235.1 uncultured Planctomycetales bacterium | reverse complement strand
GTGCGCCACCTGCGCCAGGTGACGGGCGACATCCGCGCGCTCAGCGCCTGCCGCCCGGAGGAGCTGCCCACGCGCGCCAAGGAGCTCCAGGCGCCGCTCGAGCTCGTGCGCTTCGTGGCCCGCGAACGGCGCCTGCCCGTGCCCAACTTCGCCGCGGGGGGCATCGCCACCCCGGCCGACGCCGCGCTGTGCATGGCGCTCGGAGCCGAGGCCGTGTTCGTGGGCTCGGGCATCTTCAAGAGCGACGACCCGGCCGCCCGCGCGCGCGCCTGCGTGCACGCCACGACGCACTGGCAGGACGCCGCCGAGGTGCTCGCCGCCAGCCGCGGGCTGGGGCGCGCGATGCCGGGGCTGTCGCTCGAGGCGCTGCCCGAGTCGGAGCGCCTGGCTGCGCGCGGCTGGTAGGGGGCGCGTGCGCGTCGGCGTGCTCGCGCTCCAGGGCGACTTCGCGGCGCACGCGGCGGCGGCGCTGCGGGCGGGGGCCGCGGCGGCGGTGGAGGTGCGCAGGCCCGCCGACCTCGAGGGCCTCGCGGCGCTCATCCTCCCCGGCGGGGAGAGCACGACGATCGCCAAGGGGCTGGCCCGCACGGGGCTCGATCAGGCGCTCCGCGACCGTGTGGAGCGCGGCCTGCCCGTGCTGGGCACCTGCGCCGGTGCGATCCTGCTGGCACGGCGCGTCGAGCGGGGGAGCGTGCCAACGCTCGCGCTGCTCGACCTGACCGCGGTGCGCAACGCCTACGGCACGCAGGTGGACTCGTTCGCCGCCCCGCTGGACGACGGCGCCGACCCCGCCGTGGCGGGGCTGCGCGCGGTGTTCATCCGCGCGCCGCGGCTGACGGCGCTCGGCACCGACGTGGAGGTGCTCGGTCGGGTGGACGGCGAGCCCGTGCTGGTCCGCCAGGGACGGAGGCTGGCGGCGACGTTCCACCCGGAGCTGGGCGACGACCCGCGCGTGCACGCCCTGCTGCTGGGCCTGGCCGCAGGGACGGCGGCGCCCTCGCCGGGGCGGACGTAGGATCACGGCGCCCGGCGGAGGACTCCCCATGCGCCTGCTCAAGCGGCTGCTGCTCGGCGGTCTGGTCGTGCTGCTGCTGATCCAGCTCGTCCCCTACGGGCGCAGCCACGAGAACCCGCCCGTGACGGCCGAGCCGGCCTGGCCCAGCCCGCGCGTGCGCGAGCTGGTGCGGCGCGCCTGCTTCGACTGCCACAGCAACGAGAGCGTCTGGCCCTGGTACGCCCACGTGGCCCCGGTCTCCTGGCTCGTGCAGCGGGACGTGGACGAGGGGCGCCGGCACCTGAACTTCTCCACCTGGGATCGGCCCCAGCGGCACGCCAAGGACGCGGCCGGCGAGGTGGAGGAGGGCGCGATGCCGCCGGCGCTCTACCTGCCGCTGCACCCCACGGCGCGGCTCTCGGAGGCCGAGAAGGCCGAGCTCGTCGCGGGGCTCAAGGCCCTGGCCTCGGCGCCCGCGGCGGGGCCGGCCCCGCGGCCCGTCGCGCCGGCGCCCCAGGACGGGGGGGGCCACGGGACCGGAGCCGACGAGCCCGACGACGACCGAAAGCCCGAGCCGGCCAAGCCCCCGGGCGGCGGCTACGGCGCCAAGTAGGCGGGCAGGGCTCCGGCGGCGTCCGCCGGCGGGCCGGCGTCCGCCCCGGGCCCGGCCGTCCGGACCGCCACCAGCGTGACGTCGTCCCTCGAGGAGCTCCCGGCCGAGAGCTGCACGATTTGGGCGTGGAGGTGCTCGACGATCCCGCGGGCGCCCAAGGCCAGCACGGGGGCGGTGAGGCGGGCCAAACCCTCCTCCTCGAGGGGGCTGCCGTCGGGCCCGCAGCACTCCGTGGCGCCGTCCGTGGCCAGGAGCAGCACCTGTCCCGGCGCGAGCGGGGGCGCGTCGTCCATCCGGTACGTCGGATCCGGGCGCAGCCCCAGGGCCGGGCCCGTCGGGCCCAGGCGGCCCTCGAGCACGCCACCGGGCCCGATCACCAGGCCGGGGACGTGCCCGGCGTTCGCCCAGCACAGGCGCCGGCACCGGTGCCGCAATTGACAGCGCCCAGCCG
>CAZPOZ010000676.1:0-2070 GCA_964588235.1 uncultured Planctomycetales bacterium | reverse complement strand
ACTTGCAGAAGTTCACCTTGAAGGCGTGGCTGGAGAGCCCCAGCATGTGGATGTTGGCCCCCGAGCAGAAGATGCGGCCCTTGGCGCTCTCGACGATCAGCGCGCGCACCTCGGGATGCTCGAAGCGCAGCCGCTGCACCGCGTCGGCCAGCTCGATGTCCACGCCCAGGTCGTAGGAGTTCAGCTTGAGGACGTAGCCGGGCCGCAGCCCGCCCTCCTCCTTCACGTCCATCACCAGGCGGGCCACGGGCCCGTCGAAGCTGAGCCTCCAGTGCCGGTAGCGCGAGGGGTCGGTCTCGAAACGGACGGGCGGCAGGGGGGCGGTGGGGGGGGCGGAGACGTCGGTCGGATTCACGATCGCCGGAGGGTAGCCGGCGCGCGCGGTCGGGGCGAGAATGGGCGCGTGCCGCCCGGCCGGGCCGGGTTGGACCCCGACCCCCCGGCCGCCGTCGAAGGAGCGTGAGGACCGCCGGACCGTGACCCGACCTCCCGACCCGCGGCTGGCGGCCCGCTCCACCGTCCCCGACGACGAGGCCACGCTCCTGCGCCAGGCCCGCGCCGGCGACCGCGAGGCCTTCGACCGGCTGGCGGTGCGCCTGCTGCCGCGCCTCCTGGGAACGGCCCGTCGGCTGCTCGGCGACCCGCTCGAGGCGGAGGAGGCCGTCGCCGCGACGCTCGTGCGTGCCCACGCGGCGTTGGCGGGCTTCCAGGGCGCGTCGGCCCTCTCCACCTGGGCGCACCGCATCCTCTGCCGCCTGGCCGCCGACCGGCTGCGCCGCCGGGCGCGCGAGCGGGCCCGGCAGTCGCCCTGGCCGGCCGACGAGCCGGCCCGGGGCGGGGCGGGTCCGGACGAGACCGCCTCGGCGCGCGAGCAGGAGCTGCGCCTGCGGGCGGCGCTCGAGCTCCTGCCGCCCACCCAGCGGGCGGTGCTGCTGTTGGTGGCCTGGGAGGGCCTCACCCTGCCCGAGACCGCGCGCGTGCTCGGGCTGCGCTACGCCACGGCCAAGAGCAACCTTCATCACGCGCGCGAGCGCCTCAGGCGCCTGCTCTCCGCGGGCGAGGGCCGCTCGTGAGCACGCGAACCGACCTCCTGCGTCGTCTGGAGCGCCTGCGCCCGGCCGATCCCGCCCCCGAGCGCCTGTCTCCCGCGGCGGTGCGCATCCTGGCGCGCGTGGCCGTGCTGGAGGGGGTCTCCCCGCCCTCGGCGGCCCGCCTGCGGCGTCGGATGGCGGCCCTCCTGACGCCGGCGCTGGTGGTCGCCTGCGTCCTGTGCGTGCCGGCGAGCCGGTCCGCAGGCGAGCGCCCGCCCGGGGCGGGGGCCGTCGCACGCCCCTGCCCGGAGCCGGGCGGCGCCGCGCTCGAAGCGGCCCTGCTCGGGCAACGGCTCGCGCGCCTGTGCCTGAGCCGCGCCGGGGCCCAGGGCCGCGAGGTGCTCTGGCAGGCGGCCGAGCGCGGGCGGGGCGGCGCCCTGAGCCTGCTGCGCACCTGGGGGCGGCTCCTCGGCGACGAGGAGGTGCGGCGCGCGGGCCGGCTGGTGCTCAGCTCGGCCGCCCAGGCGGAGGCCCTGGATCTGCTCGTGGCCGAGCCCGGCGCGGCCGGCCTCGCGATGCTCACCACCCTGCTGGTCGCCGAAGCGGCCGTGGAGGAGCCCGTCGTGGCGGCGCTCCGCCGCGTGGCGCAGCGGGGCGCGCGGGAGGAGGCCCTGAGGGCCCTGCTGGCCGGGGCGGCGGCCGGGCGCGTGCGCGCGGCGGCCGCGGCCGTCGCGCTCGGGCCGTCGTCGGTGGTCGATCGGCTGCTCGTGCTGCTGCCCCCGGACCGCTTCGGAGACCCGGCCCTGGGCGCGGCGCTGGCCGC
Source organism: uncultured Planctomycetales bacterium (assembly GCA_964588235.1). Lineage (GTDB taxonomy): Bacteria > Planctomycetota > PLA2 > PLA2 > JAEUHO01 > CAZPOZ01. The sequence goes on along the minus strand of CAZPOZ010000676.1, from coordinate 216 downwards.
GGCCCGGCCCACGCTGGCGGCGCGCGTGCTGCGCCGGGCGGAGGCGGGCGACGCCCTCGCCCTCACCTGGGCCGCGGGAGCGCGCCTGGAGGGCGCGGTGCCGGTGCTGCAGGGGGAGGCGGCAGGCGAGGGTCGCGAGACCGCCGCGCGGGCCGTCGAGCGCCTGGCGGCCATCGGCGGCGTCGGCGCCTGGCTGGCCTTGGCGCGCAGCACGGC
>CAZPOZ010000675.1:0-2086 GCA_964588235.1 uncultured Planctomycetales bacterium | reverse complement strand
TGCCTTGGCGGACCAGCTGGTTGATCGTCGGCATGTCGTCGAGTTCTCGGGGGAAGCCCCAGACGGTAGTCGAGGGGCCTCAGGGTGGTGAAGGGGATTCCAGACAGGGGGCCCAGACAGGACGTGGGGACGGGCCCGGGCCCAGGCGCCGCCCGGAGGCGGTCGGGGGGGAGGCTCGGACCCCCGCCCCCGGCCCGCCCGGGCGTCCGGGAGCTACGAGGCGGGCGTGCCGGCCTGCTCGCCCGGGACGGCGGCCTCGCCGCCTCCGCCGAGCAGCTCCTTGAGCTCCTTGAGCGCCTCCAGGTCCTCGGGCATCTCGGCGAAGCCCGCCACCGACTCCTCCAGCGGGATGTTCTTCTGGACGCGCGTCTTGACGTAGGTCTTGAAGCCCGTGCCCGCGGGGATCAGGTGGCCCAGGATGACGTTCTCCTTGAGCCCCACCAGGTGGTCCACCCGGCCCGAGAGGGCCGACTGCGTCAGCACCTTCGTGGTCTCCTGGAAGGAGGCGGCGGAGATGAACGACTCGCTCTGGAGCGAGGCCTTCGTGATGCCCAGCAGCAGCGGCTCGGCACGCGCCGGCTTGCCGCCCGACTGCATGACCTTCTGGTTCTTGCGGCGGAAGCGGAACTTGTCCACGACCGCTCCCGGCAGCAGGTCGGTGTCGCCCGGATCGTCCACGCGCACCTTGCGCAGCATCTGCGCCACGATGATCTCGTGGTGCTTGTCGTCGATGGTCACGTTCTGGCTGCGGTACACGTTCTGCACCTCGCGGAGCAGGTAGTCCTGCAGCGCCTCGATGCCCGAGATGCGCAGGATGTCGTGCGGCACGAGCGGCCCGTCCACCAGCGCGTCGCCGGCGCGCACGCGGTCGCCCGAGTGCACGCGCAGGTGCTTGCCGTGCGGCACGCTGTGCTCCACCACCTGGCCGCCGTCGCTCTTGACCAGGATGCTGCGCTTGCCGCGCCGCTTCTCGCCCAGCTCGACCAGGCCGTCGATCTCGGCCAGCGTGGCCGGCTCCTTGGGCCGGCGCGCCTCGTACACCTCGGTCACGCGGGGCAGGCCGCCCACGATGTCCTGGGTGCCCGTGATCTCGCGCGGGGTCTTGGCCAGCAGGGTGCCCGGCTGCACGCGCTGCCCGGCCTCCACCTCCAGGTGCGCCTTCTCGGGGATCGGGTAGAGCGCGATGGGCGTGCCCTTCTCGTCCTCCACGATCACCTGCGGGTGCAGGTCGCCCTTGTGCTCCATGATCACGCGCCGGCGCACGCCCGAGCCCGGATCGACCTCCTCGCGCAGGGTCTTGTTCTCGACGATGTCGTCGAAGCGCACGGTCCCCTCGCGTTCGGCGAGGATCGGGATGTTGAAGGGGTCCCAGGTCAGCAGGGCGGCCTTCTCCTTCACGGAGGCGCCGTCCTCCACCTTGAGCACGCCGCCCAGCGGGACCACGAAGCGGTCCAGCTCGCGGTCCTTGGCGTCGAGCAGCAGCAGCTCGCCGTTGCGCGTGATGGCGACCCGGTCGCCCGACGGGCCCGTGACCACGTTCAGGTTCACGTACTTCACGCGACCCGACTGCCCCGCGCGCACCTCGCTCTCCTCGACGCCGCGCGTGGCCGTGCCGCCGATGTGGAAGGTGCGCATCGTCAGCTGCGTGCCCGGCTCGCCGATCGACTGCGCGGCGATGATGCCGACGGCGAGGCCCAGCTCGACGAGCCGGCCCCGCGAGAGGTCCATCCCGTAGCACAGCTGGCAGATGCCGTTGGCCGACTCGCAGGTGAGCGCCGAGCGCACCCGCACCTTCTCGTAGCCCATGGCCTCGATCCGCCGGCCGATCTCGTCCGTGACGACCTCGTTCTCGCGCACGACCACCTCGTCGGTCACGACGTCGATGATCGTGTCGCGGGCCACGCGGCCGCGGATGGCCTGCGCCAGCGAGACCTCGAGCTTGTCGCCCTTGTAGATCACGCCCTTGCTCACGCCGTTCACCGTGCCGCAGTCGTGCTGCGTGATCACGACGTTCTGGGCCACGTCGCTCAGCTTGCGGGTGAGGTAGCCCGAGTCGGCCGTCTTGAGCGCCGTGTCAGCCAGGCCC
>CAZPOZ010000674.1:0-2086 GCA_964588235.1 uncultured Planctomycetales bacterium | reverse complement strand
GCCCGCAGAGGCCATCCATAGGCCCTTCCGCAAGAGAGGTCTCGCCCTCCGAAGGACCCTACCCCTAACTTGGTGGCCATGCCCCTGAGCGGCAACGCCCGCCGGAGCGCGGCGCGTGCCGCGCGCCTAGGCGCGCTCGAGGTCTGCGAGCGCGGGCTCGAGGGTGGGGAAGCGGAAGGCGTAGCCCAGGCGCTGCGCCTTGGCCGGCAGCACCCGTTGGCCCTCGGTGAGCATCGAGGCCACCCGGCCCAGCCCCAGACGCAGGGCGAAGCCCGGCGTGGGCACGAAGGAAGGCCGGCCGAGCGAGCGCCCCAGCGCGCGGGCCAGCTCGCGGTTCGTGACGGGGGTGGGGGCGGTCACGTTCAGCGCCCCCGTGACGGCCGGGGTCTCCAGCGCGAACACGATCAGCCCCGCCGCGTCCGCCAGGTGCACCCAGGAGACGTCCTGACGCCCGCCCGCGATGGGCCCGCCGACGAAGAGGCGCGTGATCCGCCGCAGCTGCACGTAGGCCCCGTCGCCGCGGCCCAGCACGACCCCCAGGCGCAGGAAGACGGTACGCACCCCCAGCAGCGTGGCGCGGGCGGCCTCGCGCTCCCAGTCCTGGCAGACGGAGGCCAGGAAGTCGCCGGGGGCGAACTCGGCGGCCCGGGGCGTGCTCTCGTCCACGGCCTCGCCGGGCCGGCGCGGGCCGTAGAAGCCGACGGCGCTGCCCGAGAGCAGCACGCGGGGCCGTCGCTGCAGGCGTTCGAGCGCGTCCACGAGCGCGCGCGTGACGCGCACGCGGCTGGCACGGATCTCGGCCCGGTAGGCCTTCGACCACCGGCGCGCGAACACGTTGGCGCCGGCCAGGTTGACGACGGCGTCGGCCCCCTCGAGCACGGCCGCCAGCGCCGCCGGATCGGCGGTGTCGGCCACGGCCGTCTGCGCGCCGGGGGGCAGCTCGGGGGCCGCGGCGGCCGTCCCGCGGGAGATCACGACGGGCGCGTGCCCGCGGTCGGTCAGCGCCCCCACCAGCCCCCGGCCCACGAACCCGCTGCCACCGAGGATCGCGACGCGCATGGGAGCCCTCCCGGACGGGCTGCCCACGCTACCGGGGGCGGCCCACCGGTCGACGCGGCGAGGCACCGCCGCCGGCCTCAGCCGGTGAGCGCGCGCACGAGCAGGCTCACGGCGCGGTCGCGGAAGCCGGGCTCCAAGGTCACGGGCACCCCCAGGGGCCAGAGCAACGCGGCCCCCAGGCCTACCTCGAGCAGCAGCGCCCCCCCCACTTGAGGGTCCACGCCGCGGGCCAGCCCGGGAGCCGACAGGCGCCTGGCCAGGGCGCCCACGAGGTCGCTCAGGTGCCGGCGGGCCGCGGCTGCCAGGGCCTCCTCCTCCAGCAGGCCCGCGGCCCCGCACAGGAGCCGCAGGTCGTCCAGGCGCCCGTCCAGCATCTCCCCCAAGGCCTGCGCCAGGGCCCGCACCTGCTCGGGCGCCCGCTCCGCCCGCGCCGCGTGTCGGGCGACCACCCCCGCCAGGCCCCCGGCCGCCCGCTCCAGCACCGCCAGGAACAGGGCCTGCTTGTCGGGGAAGTGGCGGTAGAGCACCGGCTCGGTGACGCCCGCCGCGGCCGCCAGCTCGCGCGTGCCCGTCCCCAGCCAGCCCCGGCGGGCGAACAGGGGGACGGCCGCCGCCAGGATCGCCTCCCGGCGCTCGGGGGCCGGCAGGCGCCCGCTCCGCAGGCGGGGTCGGTTCGACTCGGGCTTGCGCATTCCCCTAGCATCGGCTAACTTCTGGTTGTTAGCAACCGCTATCCGGAGAGCCCCCATGGATCCCGTCCTCGCCCGCCTGGACGACCTGGAGCGTCGCGTGAGCCGGCTGGAGGCCGAGCGCCCGGCCCCCCAGGCCCCCCGTCCCTCCCTGCGCGAGGCCCTGCCCGCCGTGCTGCGCCGTCGGCGGGTCCCAGGGCCGCCGCCCCCGCTGACGCCGGCGCTGGAGCCGGCGCCCGCGGCCGGGGAGGCCGCGCCGGAGGCGTCGGCGCCGCGCCGGCCCGAACGCCTGGGCGGCGCGGCGCGCGGCCCCCGCGACCTCGAGTCGTGGGTGGGCA
>CAZPOZ010000673.1:0-2090 GCA_964588235.1 uncultured Planctomycetales bacterium | reverse complement strand
TGCGAGCCCCTGCGCGCGGGCCTGGCCCACGACTACCTGGGCGAGCGCCGGCGGTGCCCGCCGGCCGCGCCGCTGGCGGCCCGGCTCGCCGATCCCGCCGCCGACACCGAGACCGCCTACGCCGACCCGGACGCGCGCCAGCAGGGGTCGCGCTGCCTGCGCTGCGAGGTCGAGACCGTCTTCGACGGGACGAAGTGCATCCTCTGCGGCGGCTGCGCCGACGTCTGCCCGACCTGGTGCCTGCGGCTCGTGCCCCTGGAATCCCTCGGGGAGGGCGTGGCGGGCCCGCCCGGCGCGACGGCGATCCTCAAGGACGAGGAGCGCTGCATCCGCTGCGCGCAGTGCGTGGTCCGCTGCCCGACGGACGCGATCACGATGGAGCGCGTGGCCGGGCACGAGCCCTGGGAGGTGGTGCGGTGCTGAACGGCCAGACCCTCGTGCTGCTGCTCAGCGGCCTGCTGATGGCGCTGGGCGGGTGGGTGTTCTTCCTGCTCGCCCTGCGCAGCGGCCAGTTCAAGGACGTCGAGGCGGTCAAGCACCGCCTGTTCGAGGAGGAGGAGGCATGAGCCGTCTGGATGCCCTCGACGACGAACGGGCCGGCACCCCCGCCCCGACGCGGCGCTCGCTGCTGGCCTGGGTGTCGGCCGGCGCGTTCGCCGCCTGCGCCGGCGTGATGACGCTCTTCAACCTGATGTTCCTGCGGCCGCGCGTCAGCAGCGGCGAGGCCTCCACCCTGCGCATCGGCAAGCCGGAGAACTTCTCCTCGGGCAGCGTGGTGGAGTTCCCCGACGCCAAGGTCGTGGTGCGACGCACGGGGAACCGGTTCAACGCCGTGAGCCTGATCTGCACGCACCTGGGGTGCACGGTGCGCAGCACCGACGTCGGCTTCGAGTGCCCCTGCCACGGGAGCCTCTACGACGCCGCCGGGAACGTGATCGGCGGGCCGGCGCCCAAGCCGCTGCCCTGGTTCCGCGTCTCGCTCTCCCCCTCCGGCGAGCTCGAGGTGGACAAGCGCGCCGAGGTGCCTCCCGGCACCCACCTGGAGGTCACCTCGTGACGATCGACCGGCCCGTGCTGCCGCCCGACCCCCGCGACGAGGCGCCGGGCTGGAAGGAGACGCTCTCCGGGCTGCCGCGCCGCGTGGCCCGTTCGATCTGGCGCTCGCGCCCGGTGCCGCGCAACGACCTCGAGCGCGCTCAGGCCGTCGCCGACAACTTCTTCTTCCACATCCACTCCGCCAAGGTGCGCGAGCGCTCGCTCCGGCCGACGACCACCTTCGGCCTCGGGCTGCTGACGATGAACGTGTTCATCGTCCTGTGCGTCACGGGCGTGCTGCTGATGTTCTACTACGTGCCCTCGCCCACCGAGGCCTACCAGCGGATGCAGGATCTGAACGGGGCCGTGTTCTTCGGCCGCTTCATGCGCAACGTCCATCGCTGGGCGGCCGAGGCCATGGTGGTGCTGGTGGTGCTGCACATGGCGCGCGTGTTCCTCACCGGAGCCCACAAGCGGCCGCGCGAGTTCAACTGGGTCATCGGGGTGCTGCTGCTGCTGCTGACCCTGTTCCTCTCGTTCACCGGCTACCTGCTGCCGTGGGACCAGCTGGCCTACTGGGCCGTCACGGTGGGCACCGCCATCGCGCGCTACGCGCCGCTCGTCGGCGACGAGATCCGCTACGTCCTGCTCGGCGGCGATCAGGTCGGAGGCGAGGCGCTGCTGCGGTTCTACGTGCTGCACGTGGCGGTGCTGCCCCTGCTGACCGTGATGCTCATCGGCTGGCACTTCTGGCGCGTGCGCAAGGACGGGGGCCTGGCCCGACCCGGTGGAGCGCCGGGCGGGGAGCGCACGCCGGTGGCGCCCTCGCCCGAGGCGCCGGCCTTCGAGCGCTTCCCGCTCAAGCCCGGCAAGACCTACGGCCTGATGGCCGTGGTGCCCCTGCGCACGGCGAGCTCGGACGGCGACGTGGAGAAGCAGGTGGCCTCCTGGCCCTCGGCGCTGGGCCGCGAGCTGCTGCTCTTCGTGGTCACCCTCCTGGCCGTCAGCGTGGCGGCGCTGCTCTGGGACGCGCCTCTGGAAGGACCCGCCGATCC
>CAZPOZ010000672.1:0-2106 GCA_964588235.1 uncultured Planctomycetales bacterium | reverse complement strand
ACCGTAGGGGCCGGCGGGGGCGCCGGATCGCGGTCGGGCGCGAGGCGTGCAGCGCGCCGTCCAGACGGGCCTGCCAGCGGCGCGCCTGCGCCAGCCCCGCGACCGCCTGCGAGAGCCCGACCACGATCGCTCCGTAGTAGAGGACGACGACGCGCCCCCCCTGCATCGCGCCCGCGATGCTGCCCACGGTCAGGACCAGGCCGGCGAGGAGCAGCAGGGCCCCGAGCAGCGCATGCTTGCGGCCGGCGGCGATGCGGGCGGTCGCGACCTCCTCGGTGGCCGCGGCGACGAGGCGCTCGGCCTCCTGCTCCTCGAGGCCCCGAGCCCGGAGCCCCTCCAGGACGCGGCGCGGGTGCGTGCCCCGCCGGGTCTCGATGAGCGCCTGTCGTCGCGCCTTCTGAACGTCCGACATCGGCTGAGGCTGCGGCGCCACGCTGGTTCGGCGTCCGGTTCCAGGTTGGACGCAGGGTAGCACACCAGGTGGTTCGGTGTGCGGCCCGGGGCCGGTCCCGGGCAGGAGGGGGGCCAGCCGTCCGTGGAAAGGCGGATCGGCGTCGGCGGATCGGCGGCCGACACGGGGTCGCACCCCCTTCTTGCGAACGACCTGCGAGCACAGCCTCCGCCGCCCGGGTCGCCCCCCCGCCCCCCCTCCAGGCCCCAGCCCCCACGCGGGCGGCGGGCCGCCCCCGGGACCGGCGGCCCGGCGGCGTCAGCGCCCGCGCCACCAGGGCGCGCCGACGTTGCCCTCGAGCGTGGCCGCGAGCACCGCCAGGTCCTGGCGCGACTCGCGGATGTCGTCGGCCGAGATCGCCGTCACGGGCTTCCAGAAGCGGGGGCGCAGGATGAACAGCAACCCCCGCTGCAGGGCGCACTCCACGACCCAGCGCCGCTTCGTGACGTGGTTGGCCATCTCCAGGGCGGTCAGCAGCCGCTCCAGGTCGGCCAGGCCCTCCGGTTGCAGGCGCAGGAACACGAACGGGTAGTCGCCCCGGCCTTCGTCGCCCGCCGAGGCGCCGCTCACCCGGAAGGTGGGCACGCGCTCCAGCGCCGACACGAGCGGGAAGACCTCGGGGTCGAGCCCCCGGGCCCGCGCCTCGCGCCGACGCTCGACGCGCGCCACGCGCTCGTCGTCCCCCTGCAGATGGCCGCAGAGCGGGCACTCCCCGACCTCGACCCCCTCGACGAGGCGCTGCGTCACCTGGCGGCTGCCGCACTCCTCGCAGGCGGGCACCGGGCCCCCTACGGCTCGAGGCCGGCCGGCCGCCCGCCCGAGGCGAGCGGCCACGCGCCGTCGAAGACGTGCGTCGCCGGACCCGTGAGGAACACGTGCCCGCCCTCCGGCCAGCGCACGCTCAGGTCGCCCCCCAGCAGGTGCAGCGTCAGCTCGCGCCCGGTGCGCCCGGTGAGCACGCCCGCCACGGTCACGGCGCAGGCCCCCGTCCCGCAGGCGTAGGTCTCGCCGCTGCCCCGCTCCCAGGTGCGCTGCCGCACCTCGGCCGGGCCCAGCACCTCCACGAAGTGCACGTTCGTCCGCCGCGGGAAGGCCGGATGGCGCTCGACCGCCGGGCCCACGCGGGTCACGGGTGCGGTCGCCACGCGCTCCACCCAGGTGACCACGTGCGGGTTGCCCATCGAGACGCCGGTGAAGCGCCAGACCTGCCCGTCCACGTCCAGGGGCTCGTCCACGACCCGGCCGGCGGGCCCCCGCATGGGCAGGTCGGCGCGCTCCAGCCGCGGCGGCCCCATGTCGAGCGTGGCGGCCGTCACCTCGCCCCCCGTCAGGTGCAGGTCCACGCCGAGCAGCCCCGCGCCGGTCTCGACGGTCAGGCGGCTGCGGCGGGCGACCAGCCCCCGGTCGTAGGCGAACTTGGCCACGCAGCGCAGGCCGTTGCCGCACATCTCCGACTCGCTGCCGTCGGCGTTCCACATGCGCATGCGGAAGTCGGCCTGGGCGCTGGGCAGGGCCAGGATCAGCCCGTCGCTGCCGACGCCGAAGCGGCGGTCCGAGATGCGGCGCGCCAGCGCGGCGGGGTCGGGCACGGCGTGGTGGAAGCCGTCCACGTAGACGTAGTCGTTGCCGCAGCCGTGCATCTTCGTGAAGGGCAG
>CAZPOZ010000671.1:0-2108 GCA_964588235.1 uncultured Planctomycetales bacterium | reverse complement strand
CCACGTAGCGCTGCATCTCGCCGTACGGCAGCAGCTCGCCCAGGGCGTCGTAGAGGGGCCGCAGGTAGGGGTTGATCTTGGCCTGGAAGTCGCCCGGGAGGAAGCCCAGCTTCTCGCCCGCCTCGACGGCCGGTCGGGTCAGCACGATGCGCCGCGCCTCGCCCGCGCGCAGGGCCTCCACCGCCTCGACGACGGCCAGGAAGGTCTTGCCCGTCCCGGCGGGCCCGACGGCGAAGACCACGTCGTGCTCGCGGATCGCGCGCACGTAGCGCTCCTGGTTCGGCGTGCGCGGGCGCACGTCGTGCCCGTGGGCGCCGCCGCGGCCGGGCGCGCCGCGCCAGGGGCCGGGGCCGGCGCGCGCCCCCCTCGGAGCCGAGCCGTCGGCCTCGGCCGGCGCGCCGAGCAGCAGCGCCTCCACCTCGCGCTCCTCCAGCGCCTCGCCCCGCTGGGCGCGCTCCAGCACGCGGCGCACGCGGCGCGTCACGTCGGCCAGCACGCGCGCGTCCTCGCCCTCCAGCGTCAGCACGTCGTGGCGCAGCGTCAACCGCACGCCGGTGCGCTCGCGCAGCGCGCGCAGGTGGCGGTCGAGCGGCCCGAACAGGGTGCGCACGGCCTGGTCGTCGGCGTCGTGGATGCGTTCGCGCGGCATCCGGGGATTCTACGTCCCCCCCCCCGCGCCCGAGGCCGACAGGATCCAAAGGGCCGCCAGGGGAGCGGCCAGCAGCAGGCTGTCGATCATGTCGAGGACGCCGCCCATCTCGGGGATCAGCCGGCTGGAGTCCTTCGCGGCGAGCCGGCGCTTCCAGGCGCTCTGGGTGAGGCCGGCGGCGAGGCTGGCCAGGGCCAGGGCCACGCCGAAGCCGACCCGGTGGAGCGCGCCCCACGCGGCCTGGGGGGCCCCCAGCGCCCCCGCGAGCAGCAGGGCGGCGGTCGCGGAGGCGGCCACGCCCCCGGCCAGGCCCTCCCAGGACTTGCCCGGCGAGATCGACGGGGCGAGCTTGTGCCGGCCGAAGGGCCGGCCGACGAGCCAGCCGCCGATGTCGCTGGCCTTGGCCACGAGCACCACGTAGAGCAGCTGGCGCCCCCCCGCCGGCCCGTCGGCCAGCTCGCGCGTGAAGCCGAACAGCAGCCCCACGTAGAGCGTGGGCACCAGGGCGCGCGCGAGCCGGTCGGCCGCCCCCGGGCCGAGGTCGGTCGCGTGCAAGGCCAGCTGCGCCAGGAGCGCCCCCGCGACCAGCCCCAGCCGCAGCGCGTGGCGCGTAGCGTCGGGCTCCGGCGCCAGGAGGCCCACGGCCGCCAACGCGGCGCACGAGGCCGCGGCCACGGCCGCCGGCCCGCGCCCGAGCCCGAGCAGGCGCGCGAGCTCCAGCCCCCCGCCCAGGCCGAGCAGTCCCAGCAGCAGGTCGGTGACCCGCGGCGAGCCCGTCGCCACGTGGATCCACGCCAGGCCCACCAGCGCCGCGAGCACCAGCGGCGCGACCAGCAGGCGGATGAGCACCGGGTGGCGCGGCCGCGGCGGCGCGGCGGGCGCCGCGGGCGCCGCGGGCTCGACCGGGCGCACCGCGCTCAGCCCTTGACCAGGCCGCCGAACCGGCGCACGCGCGTGGCGTAGTCGGCCAACGCGGCCTCCAGGTCGTCCTCGCGGAACTCGGGCCAGCAGACGTCGGTCACCCAGAACTCGCCGTACGACATCTGCCAGAGGAGGAAGTTCGACAGACGCCGCTCCCCCGCCGTGCGCACGAGCAGGTCCAGCGGCGGCATGTCGGGCTGGTAGAGCCGGGCGGTGAGCGCGGCCTCCAGGTCGGCCGGGGCGAGCGCGCCCACGTCCACGCGTCCGGCGCAGGCGTCCAGCGCCAGGCGTCGGGCGGCCTCGGCCAGCTCCAGGCGGGAGCCGTAGTTGAGCGCCAGGCACAGGGTCATGCCGCCGTTGCCCGCCGTGAGCGCCTCGGTCTCGCGCAGCGCGCGCCGCACGTCGGCCGGGAGCCCCTCGATCGCGCCGATGGAGCGCAGGCGGATGCCGATCTCCATCAGCTCGGGGCGCTCCACGATCAGGTACAGACGCAGCAGACGCATCAGCGTGCGCACCTCGGCGGCCGGGCGCGTCCGGT
>CAZPOZ010000670.1:0-2113 GCA_964588235.1 uncultured Planctomycetales bacterium | reverse complement strand
CGGCATCGTCGAGCCCGGGCGCATCGACCTCGCGGCCTCGTGCACCGGGCTCGTCAGCCCGAAGCACCGGCTGACGCTCGGCGACAAGCTCGGCCCGGGGGACGCGATCGTGCTGCTCGCCTCGAGCGGCATCCACGCCAACGGGCTGAGCCTGGCGCGCAAGGTGGTCGAGCGCCTGCCCCAGGGCTACCTGACGCCCGTCGCGGCCGGCCTCACGTTCGGGGCGGCGCTGCTGGCGCCCACGGTGCTGTACGCCGGCGTCACCGAGGCCCTGGCCCGCGCCGGCGTGCCGGTCCACTACGCCGTCAACGTGACCGGGCACGGCTGGCGCAAGCTCCTGCGGCATCCCTCGCCGTTCACCTACCGGGTGAAGCGTCTGCCGGCCGTGCCGCCCGTGCTGGAGCTCCTCGTTCGCGAGGCGGCGCTGGACGCCCGCGAGGCCTACGGCACCTTCAACATGGGCGCCGGCTTCGCGCTCTTCGTGCCGGGCGATCGGGCCGAGCAGGCGGCCGAGGTCGCGCGTTCGCAGGGCGTGGACGCGCTCGTGGCCGGGCAGGTGGAGGCCGGCCGCAAGCGGCTCGTGCTCGAGCCGCTCGGGCTCGCCTACGAGGCCGACGCGCTCCACGTCCGGTAGTTCCGCCGGTCCGAGATTCGAGGCGGGAGGGCGGAGTTCCCGGTGCCCTGCGCCGGCAGCCTCCGGGGGTCGCGCCCTGCCACCGACGCGCTGGATGGGGAGCGGAGGGTCCCCGGCGACGACGACGCGTAGCCGGGCTACGCAAGGAGGAGACGGGGGCCCGAGCGCCCCCAGCCCAGCGCGTCGCACGATCCCGCCTCGAACTTGCGACTCGCTACGCTAGGGCGGCGAGAGGCCGCCCCGCCACGCCAGGCGCAGCCACAGCCCCGCCGCCACCAGCGAGACGGCCGCCTTGAACCAGCCGGTGGTGGCCCGGTGGACGTCGAGCGAGAGCACGTCGCAGCCCAGCGCGAGCGCCGCCGCGGCGAGCAGCGCGCCCCCGCGCCAACGGGCCGGCCCGTCGATCGAGGAGGCCGCGGCCACCGCCACCAGGGGCGCCCAGATCACGAAGGAGTTGGCCTCCGTGCGTGGGTTGAGCAGCACCCAGGCGGCGGCGGCCACCCCCGCGATCGGCAGGGCGGCGCGGGGCCGTCCCAGGCGGCGCAGGAGGAGCAGGCTCACGGCCAGGGCGAGCGCCCCGCCCGCGGCGCGCAGCGCGAGCGCCGCCCCGCTCCGCAGCGGCAGGCCCAGCCGGGCCAGCAGCTCCACGAGGTCGTTGTAGCGGCTCGCCGGGTCCGCGGCCGCGCCCATCTTGTCGAGGAAGCCCCCGTACATGCGCGCCACGTAGCCCGGGTCGGGGTGCGCGAAGCTCGCGACCACGCTCGCCGCGAGCAGCCCCACGGCGAGCAGGCCCACCCGGGGCCACAGCGCGCCGAAGAGGAGCAGCCAGAGCAGGGCCACCGGCTTGAGCAGCACCGCCAGGGCCAAGAGCGCCGCGGCCGGGAGGCTACGGCCCGCCGCGAGCGCCGGGGCCAGCAGCAGCAGCAGCCCCGCCAGGTGCAGGTTCGTCTGACCGGTGCGCGCGGCCGGCCAGGCGGCCAGCAGCGTCAGCAGCGCGGCCAGCCCCCAGCGCCGGGTCCCCACGCCCGCGTGGCGCAGCGCGCGCTCCTGCCCCAGGAGCAGGAGGGCCACCCCCAGGAGCCGCCAGACGGCCTGGGCCAGGGGCCGAGGGAGCCAGGTGAGCGGCGTGTAGAGCACGGCGAAGGGCGGCAGGTACAGGTAGCCGTGGTGGCCCTCGCCGTACAGGCTCTCGTCGCCCAGCCACCAGCGCCTGCCGACCCAGAGATAGAGGTCGTCCACCCACTCCCGCGAGGGCTGGAGCAGCACGTAGGCGACGACCCCCGCGGCGAAGGCGGCCCCCACGGCCACGAGCGCGCGGCGGCCCTCCGGGAGCGGCAGCCGCGGGAGGGCCACCGTCCGCTCAGGCCAGCGTGTGGGAGAGGCGCTGCACGTCGTCGTCCTGCTCGAGCCGGTCGATCAGCTCGAGCACGGCCTTCTCCTGCTCGGGCGCGAGCGTGGTCGTGCTCAGCGGTACGTACT
>CAZPOZ010000669.1:0-2119 GCA_964588235.1 uncultured Planctomycetales bacterium | reverse complement strand
CCGCCGCGTTGAGCGCGACGAACGGGGAGGTCGCGCGCGGGCCCTCGGCGTGCAGCCGGCGCGCGACCAGCTCCTTGCCCGTCCCGGTCTCGCCCTGGATGAGCACCGCGGCGTCGGCGCGCGCGGCGCGGGCCACCTGCGAGCGCAGGGCGAGCAGCGCGGGATCCTCGCCGATCAGCTCCGGCCCCTCGGACGGGGGGCGCTGGGCCCGCCGCGCCTCCGCGCGCGCGAGCGAGAGCGCCTCGAGGTTGCGCAGCGCCTGGCCCGCCAGGCGGGCCACGGCGGCCAGCGCGGCCAGGTCCGCGGCGGCGAAGCGCTCGGGCCGCAGCGCCTGGACCACGACGAGCCCCAGCACCCCGTCGGGGCCCGCGAGCGGCGCGGCCAGCGTGGACCGGTGGCGGCCGGCCACCACGGAGGCGCCGGCCTCCGCGGGGTCCGCGGCCTGGGCGTCGCGGATGCGCACGGCCTCCCCCCGCTCCAGGACGCGCTCGAGCAGCGTGCGCGAGGCCGGAGCGGGCGTCCCGGCGGGGTGGGTCGCCAGCGGCTCGACGCCGCCGTCGGGCGTCCGGCGCGCCACCAGCGCCCGGTCGGGCGCCCAGGCCTCCACCAGGCGCGCCAGCAGGGCCTGCGCCGCGTCCACGGGCCGGGGCGCCTCGGCGAGGGCCGTGGCCGCCTCGCAGACCAGCCTCAGGCGCGCCTGGGCCGCGGCGTCGGCGCGCTCGCGGGCGGGGTCGGCGCGCTCCGGATCCAGCGACTGCTCCACCTGCTCGCCGCCGGTCGGCGCGGCGGCGGTGGCCCGGTCGGCCCCGGTGGCCGCGCAGTAGCGCAGGCGCACGCTGCCGACGTCGATCACGTCGCCGTCGAACAGCGTGGCCGGCCGCTCCACGCGGTCGCCGTTCAAGCGCGTGCCGTTGGCCGAGCCCAGGTCCACCAGCAGCGTGCGCCCACCCTCTTCGCGGATGCAGGCGTGACGGCGCGAGGCGGTCTCGTCGAGCACCTGCACCGTGGCGTCCTGCGCCCGCCCGATGATCACCTCGCCCGTGATCGTCAGCGCCGCCGGCTGGGCGCGCCCCTGGATGAGCTCGAGCCGTGCCATGGGCGCGCAGCCTATCGCTGCGGGCCCTCCCCGGCGCGCCGCTTGCGGGGCGCCCCTCGGGAGAGACCTCCCGCACCCCCGTGGGCCTCCGTCGTGCCCTCCGAGGGCAAGGCAGGACGCCCCCCGGCCGATAGGGGGGCATGCCGACCACGTCGAGCCCCGTCCCCGCCCCCGGTCGCCGCCTGAGCACGCGCACGCGGCTCGCGCGCCCGCTGGAGGTCCGGCTGGTGTGCGGGCAGCGCTCGCTGGCCGGCTGGGTCGTGGACCAGCAGGACGACGGGCTCGGCCTGCGCTTCGGCGCCGCGGACGCGGAGGCGCTGCTCGCGGACGCCCAGGCCCTGGGCGCGGGGCCGCTCGACCTCCAGCTGCCCGGCCTGGAGGCGCGCCAGGAACGCCTGCCGGTCCTCCTCGTGCACGTCACGCGCACCGACCCGGCCCGGCGGGAGTGCCTGGCCGGGCTCACCTACGACCGCCGGCGGATGAAGCCCGACGCCGTGGCGCGGCTGCTCGACCTCTGGCGGCGCTTCGACGGCGCCCGGCGTTAGCCTCGACGTAGGGTTCGGCCTGGGGTACGGCCATTGCTACGCTGGGGGCGGCCGACCGGCGGGTCCGCACCCCCTGGGCCCCGGGCGCCTGCGAACGGCAGGCCCGGGGGCCGGGGGGCGGCCCGCGGGGACCACGGGCGACCGGGTACAGGCCCACAGGGAGGACGCATGAATCCGCAGGCGACGGCGACGGCAGCGGCCACGGCCCGGCTGACCCTCGAGGGCAAGGAGATCGACCTGCCCCTGGTCGTGGGCAGCGAGGGCGAGAAGGCGCTCGACATCCGCAAGCTGCGCGACTTGACCGGCGCGATCACGCTGGACCCCGGCTACGGCAACACGGGCGCGTGCAGCAGCGCGATCACCTTCATCGACGGTGACCGGGGCATCCTGCAGTACCGCGGCTACCCGATCGAGGAGCTGGCGGTGCAGGCCTCGTTCCTCGAGGTGGCCTACCTGCTGATCTACGGGCGGCTGCCCG
>CAZPOZ010000668.1:0-2121 GCA_964588235.1 uncultured Planctomycetales bacterium | reverse complement strand
CCCCGACCCGCTGCTGGAGGACGAGCTCTTCGGGCACGTGCGCGGCGCCTTCACCGGGGCCGAGCGCGACCGCGCCGGGCTGCTCGTCAAGGCCGGTGGCGGGACCGTGTTCCTCGACGAGGTGGCCTCGCTCTCGCTGCCCGTCCAGGGGCGGCTGCTGCGCGTGCTGCAGGAGCGGCGCGTGCGCCCGCTGGGAGGCCTGCTGGACGTGCCGGTCGAGGCGCGCATCGTGGCGGCCAGCCACCGCGACCTGCCGGCCCTGATCGAGCGCGGCCAGTTCCGCGAAGACCTCTACTACCGGCTGCGGGTGATGACGATCCGGCTGCCCACCCTGGCCGAGCGGCCGGCCGACCTGCCCGCCCTGGCGGCCCACTTCGCCGAGCGCGCCGCCCGTCAGCTGCTCGGCTCGGAGGCCCCCGTTCCGGCGCTCTCGCCGGCCGCGCTCGAGGAGCTGGCCGCCCACGACTGGCCCGGCAACGTGCGCGAGCTCGAGAACGTGCTCCAGCAGGCGGTCGTGGCCGCCGGCCCCGGCCCGATCCAGCCGCACCACCTCCGGCTGGGGACCACGCTGGCGGTGGAGCCCGAGGAGGGCTTGACCTACGACGAGGGCAAGCAGCGCGCGATCCAGCGTTTCCAGCGGCGGTTCGTGCTGGCTGCGCTGGCGCGCACCGGCGGCAACGTCACGCGCGCCGCCGCGGCCTGTGGGCTCACCCGCGCCGCGCTCCAACGCATCATGCGCGACCTGGGGATCGAGCGCGAGGCGTTCACCGCGCGGGCCGCCGGCGAGGCGGGCCCGCCCGGCTCCCCCGGCGCGCCCGCGGCCTCTTGAGCAGCCGTCCCCACGCTTTGGGGACGTTCCCACAGGCTCCCGTTCGAGCCCGTGGAGCGCGCCGCTCCACGGGGTCCGCGCGGCCGGGTCGCTGACAACTGCAGGGCACGCGGCGCATACGTCGGGATGCGGTTAGGTCCCTGCGTCGGATGACGCTCGAGCGCTGGATCGCCCTCGGCGGCGCATAGCGCCGTATGCGCGCCGGGCCGCCCGTGGACGCGCGCCGCCGCCGGCGCGTCGGAGGACGGGCGGGGAGCCGCCCTCGCGGCGCGTCGGGCACGCCGTTCGTTCTGGGGCCGGTCGGAGGGCGCTCATGCGTCGTTCGGCCGTCTCGCTGCTCCTCGGACTCCTCGGGACCGCGGCGGTGGCCGTGGCGGCCCCCCGCGCGTGGGCCGAGGGGGACGCGCAGGACTTCAAGGACAACTGCAAGGCCTGCCACACGATCGGCGGGGGGCGCACCGTCGGCCCGGACCTGAAGAACGTCCACGTCCGGCAGCCCGACACCGAGTGGCTCGTGGCCTTCATCGTCAACCCGGCCGAGAAGATCGCCTCCGGCGACGCCTACGCGGCGAAGATGCTGGCCGCGCACAACAACGTCGTCATGCCGCCCGTGCCGGGCATGAACCCGCGGCGCGCGCGCCAGCTGCTCGAGCTGATCAAGGCCGAGAGCGCGCTCGAGAAGTCGCAGTTCTTCTCCTCCGGCCCTTCCGACCGCCCG
Organism: uncultured Planctomycetales bacterium; assembly: GCA_964588235.1. GTDB lineage: Bacteria > Planctomycetota > PLA2 > PLA2 > JAEUHO01 > CAZPOZ01. The sequence goes on along the minus strand of CAZPOZ010000668.1, from coordinate 574 downwards.
TTCACGGGCGCGGACCTCGCACGCGGCCGGAGCCTGTTCGTCGGCCAGGCGGCGCAGGCGGGCGGCGGGCCGGCCTGCCTGGCGTGCCACCAGGCCGGCACCGCGGCGCCCTTCGGCCCCGGCGTGCTCGGTCCTGACCTGACCGACGTCTGGACGCGGCTGGGCGGGCGCAAGGCCCTGGGCGCCTGGCTCTCGGGCCCGGCGACGCCGACGATGAAGCCGCTGTTCACGCGGCACCCGCTCGACCCCGAGCAGGACGTCCTGCCCCTGCTGGCCTTCTTCGAGGACGTGGGCAGGCAGGGTGCCGCGCCGGATCCCACGCCCTCGCGGCTGACCTACGTGCTGCTGGGAGCCGCGGGGGCCGCGGTGCTGCTGGTGCTCATGGACTTCGCCTGGCGGCGACGCTTCCGCGGCGTGCGCTCCCGGCTCGTGGGAGGACGCGCATGACGGGCAACACCGACGGCGGCCGGGGCCAGCGCTGGATCCGCGACGAGGTGAACGCGGGCGACCGCGCCTGGGAGGAATTCTACCGCAACCGCTGGCAGCACGACAAGGTCGTGCGCAGCACGCACGG
>CAZPOZ010000667.1:0-2125 GCA_964588235.1 uncultured Planctomycetales bacterium | reverse complement strand
CGGAGGTCGGACCTAGCGCGTAGGAGGTCGCCGCCACAGGGCCGCGTGCGTCAGGTTCACCGCCAGCAGGCCCTCGCCGGGCACCGGCACCAGGTTGCCCAGCCAGGCCAGGGGCGGCGCGTCCCCATCGGGGTCCGGAGGCGGCGTCAGCAGGCGCTGCTCGGCGGGCCGGCTCAGATCCACGGCCAGGAGCCCCTGCGGCGTGGCCACGAACACCTCGCGCTGCGTCACGAGCGCGCGGCCGTAGGGGACCGGCGCCCGGCCGGTGGCCGGCGCCACCTGCCACAGACGGTCCCCCAGCCGCGGCTCCAGGCCCAGGACCACGTTCCCCGGGGCGCCGCCCTCGACGGGCAGCCCCTGGCCCACGACCACCAGCGCGGGAGCCACGCCCTCGCCGCCGGCCACGGCCCCGGCCACGTGCTCGATGGCCACCCCGTACGAGGCCCGGTCAAGCGCGTCCCAGCGCTCCAGGTCCCTCGAGGCCCCCCGCGGCCGCGTGAGCAGGCCGTAGAGGCGGTCGCTGTCCGTGGGGCCCACCACGACCAGGCCGAAGGCGATCACCGGCGGCTCGTTGCTGAACCCCGTGGAGCGCGGCGTCACGGTCTCGGCCGTGGAGCCGCGGCGCCGTGCCCGCCCCCGTTCCAGGCCGCGGTCGTGGCGGTAGATCCACAGCGGCCGGCCGTCCTCGGCGTCCACGGCGGCGACGAGGCCGAGCGAGGTCGCGACGACCACGCGCCCGCGGGCCGCCGCCGGGGCCGAGGGCAGCGCCTCGTCGGGCCGCTCGGCGCGCACGGGGCTGCCCGTGCCCAGCAGGACCTGGCGGCGCACGCGGCCCGTGGCCGGCTCGAAGGCGAGCAGCCAGCACTCCAGCCGGTCGGCCGTGGCCTGCGTGGGCCGCGCGCCCGCGACCCACAGCAGGCCCCGGTACAGGCAGGGCGCGCCGGCCAGCGGCAGCGCGGCCGGCACCGCCGGCCCGGGCTCGGCGATGCCGCCCGCGCGCCAGCGCCGCAGCAGGCGCTGGCCGTCCCAGACGAAGCAGGTGAGCGAGCCGTCGGGCCGCCGGCCCGCCGAGCCTTCGCCCGCGCGGGGCTCGTCGTCCTGCGCCAGCCGGCGCTGCGTGGTGACGTACACGCGCGCCAGCCCGCCGGGCAGCTCCTCCAGGGTCAGCGCCGCGCCCTCCGAGAGGGGCAGGTTGCGCTGCGCGTCGTCCACGTCGAAGGCCCGGCCCTCGTCGCCGCGGCGCACGATCACGCGGTCCAGCCGCCGCAGGCCGCGGCGCTCCAGCGCCAGCAGGCTGCCCCCGTCGCACACGAAGACCGTCGTGCGGCCGACCACGGCGCGCGGGGGCAGCCACGGGCTCGTGCGCGCGGGCTCGCCCGGCGCCGGCAGCCGGAGCTCCTCCACCCCGACGTCGGGGTCGAAGGGCGCCAGGGCCGAGGCGGAGAGCCGCGTGCCCAGCGGGGCCGCCGCCCCGGCGCGGTGCGGCGCGCCGCCCGTGGTGGTCCAGACGGGCGGGATCCCCGCCCCGCGCCCCGCGCTCCACGTGGTCCGCTCTAGCTCGAGCGCCGCCTTCAGGCCCAGGGCCGCGGCCTCCTCCAGCCGGCGCGCCAGCGCGGGCCGCTCCGGCCCGGGCGGGGCGAGCAGGCGGGCCTGGCGGCGCACGCGCTCGCTCCGCCACGCGGCCCGCTCCGCCTCCGGCTCCTGCAGCAGCTCCTCCAAGTCCTCCAGGCGCTCCAGCCAGCCCAGGGCCGCGTCGTCGTCCCCCCGCTCGGCGGCCAGGTCGGCGAGCAGGAGCGCGGCCTGCCGCCCCTCCGGCAGCGTCAAGTGCCGCCGTACGACCTCGCGCAGCCCGTCCTCGTCGGCCGCGCTCGCCGCAGCGCGCAGCAGCGTCGCCGCGCGCGGCCCTTCGAGCGCCGCGTACGCCCGGCGCAGGGCCGCGTCGCCGCGGGCCAGCGTGTGGTGCGCCACCCGCCAGGCGCCTTCGTAGACCGCCTGTCCGCCCACCGCCACGACCTGGGGCGCCAGGCGGCCGAGGCCTTCGTCCTCGAAGCGGGCCTCGATCACCCCCTGGAGCCGCTCGGCGGCCAGCTCCGGGCGCCCGGCCTCGACGGCCGCCGCGGCGTCG
>CAZPOZ010000666.1:0-2125 GCA_964588235.1 uncultured Planctomycetales bacterium | reverse complement strand
CCCGTACGTCGAGCACCTCGTCGCCCCGCGCGGCGTGGGCGACGTGACCCTCGCCCAGGCGGCCGGCGAGGTGGGCAGCATGGTGGGCGGCGGCGGCGTGCGCGTCACGCTGGCTTGGCGCGACGCGGGCCGGGGGCGGGCGGTGGTGGCCGAGGTGCTGGCCCGCACCTTCGGCAGCCACGCGCTGATCGCGCCCGCGAGCCTGCTGACCGAGCTGGCCGTGGGCCGCACGCAGGAGGAGGCCGCGGCCCTGACGCAGGCGCACCTGCTCGCGGGCCTGCGAGGCGCGCCCGACGCGCCCCCCCTGCCCGCGCCGGTGGCGCGCGCCTGCGAGAGCGTCGCCGAGGCCTGGCAGCGGGCGCTGGGGGTCTCCACCACGGGCCGGCCGGCCGACCCCTTGGGCGTGGGCGTGCTGGTCTGCCGCTGCCTGGGCGTGGGCGACCGTCAGGTGCGGCTGGCCATCCGCCAGGGCGCGCGCGACCCGGAGGCGGTGGGCCGGCGCTGCCGCGCGGGCACGGGCTGCCGCTCCTGCCGGACCGACCTGCTCACGCTGATCGACGAGGAGACCGCCGACCGTCCGCCGGCCCGGGCCGCCACGCACCCCGTCGAGCGCATCCTCTGGGCGCACGCGGCCCCCCTGCTCCGGGCCCTGGGCGTGACGCTCTCCGACCTGACCCTCTCCGCCGAAGGGCGCGTGGGGATTCGCGTGGAGCCGGCGCGCGCGCGGCCCGACCTGTTCCTGCCGGCGGGGGCGGTGGCCGTGGTGCGGGGCCTGCTGCGGGAGACGGTCGCCCCTGACGTGCCGGTGACCGTCGGCGACTGAGCGGACGCGGGCGCAGGCGGAGCGGGGGGAAGGCGCGCCGGGCCCCCCGAGGCGGCCCGCCGGTCGGCCCCCGGGTCCGCGGGCAGGTCGGGCTGGAGCCGGCGGGGCCGGCAGCCGATCTCAGGGAGGGACGCCGGGGCGCGCCCCGGACCGGGAGCCCCCATGGCCCAGGCAGCCCCGCCCCGCCGCCCCCTCAAGTCCATCTTCACGCCCGACGAGGCCGAGCGGGCCCTGCCGCTGGTGCGGGCGATCACGGCCGACCTGGTCGCGGGCTTCCGGCGCCTGCGCCTGGCCGGGCGCGAGCGGCGGGCCCTGGAGCAGGCCCCCGGACGCGCGGCCGGCCCCGGGCACGCGGCCCTGGTGGACGCCGTGCGCGCGCTCTCCGACGAGGTCGAGGGCTACCTGCGCGAGCTCGCGGCGCTGGGCCTGGAGGTGCGCGACCTCGAGCTGGGCTCGATCGACTTCCCCACCCTGATGGGCCCGGAGCCGGCCTTCCTGTGCTGGCGCCTGGGCGAGCCGCACGTGGCCTTCTGGCACCCGGCCGACAAGGGGCACGCCGAGCGGCTGCCCCTGGTCCCGGCGGCGGCCTCCGCCTGACGGCCATGCCCTCGCTGTTCACGCGCATCGTCCGCGGGGAGATCCCGGCCCACACGGTCTGGGAGGACGAGCGTCACCTCGCCTTCCTCGACGTCGCGCCCGTCCAGCCGGGCCACGTGCTGGTGATCCCCAAGCGCGAGGTGGGCTACCTGTTCGATCTGCCCGCGGAGGAGCAGGCCGCGCTGTGGGCGGCCGTGCGCACGGTGGAAGCGGGCCTGCGCAAGGCCACGGGCTGCGCGCGCGTGTGCCTGATGGTGGTGGGCTGGGAGGTGCCCCACGTCCACGTGCACCTCGTGCCCACCTCGGCCGTCGGCGAGTTCGCCGTCCCGCCCAAGGTCCCGCAGACGCAGGCTCAGCTGGCGCAGCGCGCCGCGGCGATCCGCACGGCGCTGGCCGCGGGGTGAGCCGCCCGGGGGGCCCCGTCCTGCGGGCCGCGCCCCCCCCACCCGCGTCCGCTCCCCGCGGGCCCGGGCCGTCACGACCCCGTGAAGCGCCGCCGCACGATCTCCAGGAACTCGTGGCGCGTCTTGGCGTCGCTGCGGAAGCGCCCGAGCATGCAGGAGGTCACCGTCACGCTGTTCTGCTTCTCGACCCCGCGCATCATCATGCACAGGTGCTGCGCCTCGACGATCACGCCCACGCCGCGGCGGGCCAACGCGTCGGAGAGCGCGCCGGCGATCTGGGTCGTGAGCCGCTCCTGCACCT
>CAZPOZ010000665.1:0-2133 GCA_964588235.1 uncultured Planctomycetales bacterium | reverse complement strand
CTACGACCAGCGCATCGAGGCCTATGCCTCGGCCGGCATGGTGCGCGCGGACAACATGTTGGAGTCGACCGTGCAGGTCTGGGGCGAGGGCGGTGCTGCGGCCGATCGATTCCAGAACTTCTTCCTGGCGCGCTATGCCGAAGCGTATCGCCTGGAGATGGACCACTACGCCGAGATGCTCGACGGCGCGCCCGCCGCGGTCGGTTACGCCGATGGCGTGGCGGCACTGGCGCTCGCGGAAGCCGCGGCGCGATCGCTGGCCAGTGGCCAGCCGGTCGCTCCATGAGACCTTGACGCTGCTGGCGCCCCTGCGCGGGGCGCCAGCGCAACGCATCCCCGCCTAGAACACCACGCGCAGGGTCAGGGTCCAGCGCGGCGAGGACTTCTCGCTCTCGATCTCGTAGGCGTCGACGTTGAACGCGGCCTGGTTCTCGATGATCTCGTCGCCGTTGTCGCCGTCGAAGCCGGACTCGGCCTGGTCGCTCTCGGCGTCGAGCAGGTTGCTGCCGGTCAGGCGCAGCACCATGTTCTTGCGCAGGCGCTGCTCGATGTAGACCTCGAGGTTGCCGTCGTACTCCTGGCTCTCGATCTCGCCGATGGTGATGAAGGTCGACTCGCCCTGGTCCTGGTAGTTGACGCCAAAGGCGGTGCCCCACTCGACGATGCTGTGCTCGATGCCGACGTTGTAGACATAGTCCGGCTGGAAGTCGATCGAGATGTCATCGCCGGTGGCTGGATCGTCGCGATTGGAATACAGGCGGGTGTAGTTGGCGAACACGCCAGTATTGGGCAGGCCCCAGAAGTCCAGCGGGGTCGAGAGGTCGAACTCGATGCCGTAGGCGTCGGCGTCGCCGATGTTCTCGTAGGTGTAGAGCGAGCCCGGGTAGTCCTCCGGATCGAGCCCGATCTCGTCCACCGGCAAGCCGGTGTTGACCAGTGCGATCAGGTCGGAAATGTCGCGGTAGAACACGTTGGCGCCGAAGATGCCGCGGGAGCCGATCTTGTGCTCGTAGCCGAAGTCGATGCCGACCGAGGTCTCGAACTCGAGGTCGGGATTGCCGACCGTGACATCCTCGTCGGCCGGCGATTCGAGCGCCAGCGCCGGGATCATCTGGTCGATGCTGGGACGCCGCACCGTGCGCGCGACGCTGAAGCGCAATTGGTCGGCATCGGTCAGCGCCCACTCGAGGTGCGCGGAGGGATTGAACTCGAACTGGTCGCTGTCGGCCGAACCGACCACCGATTCCTCGAATTCACCGCCTTCGAACAGGTCGTTGCGGAACGACTGCTCGGTGTCGGTGCTCTCGGCGCGCACGCCGGTTTCCAGGCGCAGGTTGTCGCGCAGCTGCCAGTCGAGGATGGCGAAGACGTCGAGGCGGTCCTCGCTGTACTCGAAGGTGCCGTCGTTGGCGGCGATGTCCTCCTCGTCGTCGAGGTCTTCCTCGATCAGGAGGCCGAAGTCGCGGTCCTTCCACTTGGCCTGCACGCCGTACTTGAGCTCGGCGCCCTGGATGCCGATCGACTCGGCGAAGTTCGGCAGCTGGTGGGTGATCGAACCGCGCAGCAGCCACTCGCTGTCGTCGGCGTCGATCGATTCGCGCTCGACCAGGTTGCCGCGCTCGTCCTCGGACGTTTCCTCGACGCTGTCGTCCTCGAAGCGCGCAAACGAGACATCCGCGCTGGCGGTGGTGAACTCGCCGAAGGCGTGCTCGAGCTGGAGCGATCCGCCGGCGCTGTCCTGGTTGAAGTCGGCTTCCTGGAACTCGAGCTCGGGATCGTCGAAGTCGACCCCGCCGACACTGCCGTCGCCCTCGTAGTTCTGGGTGTCTTCGGCTTCGTCGCGCTCGGTCGAGAGAATGAAGGCGTCGGCGCGCAGGCTGGTTTCGTCGGAAATGCGCCAGGTCACGTCGCCGTTGAAGGACAGGTCGCGGGTATCGCGACTGTCCTGCTGCTCCTGGCGCTCGATCGCGACCGACTGCGAGGGATTGTCCAGGCGCGCCAGGCGGCGGCCGTCGCCGCGCCGCGCCACTTCCTCGGCGAAACCGACCGAGTCCTCCTCCAGCACTTCCTGCACCAGTTCCTTGTTGTTGTAGCGCTCCTGCGCGTCGAAGGTCAGCGAGTAGAAGACGTCGC
>CAZPOZ010000664.1:0-2141 GCA_964588235.1 uncultured Planctomycetales bacterium | reverse complement strand
CGGCGTAGATCGGGTTCGTGTCGTCCACGCAGTGCGTCAGCTCGTGGTAGAGCAGCCCGGTGTCCACCCGGGTGCCCTTCGCGGCCGGGTCGGCCCGGCCGATGTCGATCGTCTTCCCGCCCGCCTGGCCCCCGCCGAAGTCCCAGAGCTCCTTCCAGTAGACGGTGATGCGGTCGCCGGAGGGGTTGGGCACCCGGCCGAACAGGTCGGTCAGGAACACGTAGGCGAGGTCGTAGCGCTGGCGCGACTCGGCCGGCACGCCCTCCACCAGCCCCCGGGGCCCGACGAACAGGAACCGGTGCGTGGGCACCACGGCCAGGCGCCCGAAGGCGGGGTGGTTCTTCGCGGCCTCGACCACCGCCGCCTCCTCCGGCGGGGTGTCGGCGAGCCAGGCGCGCTCCAGCTGGTCGAGGGCCGCGCGCGCCTCGGTCGCCAGGTCCCGCGCGGAGCCCAGGCTGAGCGAGCGCAGCACGATGCGCGCCCGCGCCCAGCGCTTGGCTGCGGCCAGGGCGCGGCCCTCCTTCAGCAGGGCGGCCGTGCTGCCGAGCCTCTCGATCAGGGCCTGGGCTTCGGCCTCGTCGTCGTCGCCGACGCGCGCCAGGATGCGCGCGCGCAGGTCGTCCAGGTCCTTCTGCGCGCGCCGGGCGTCGGCGAGCGAGCCCAGGACGGCCGCCCCGTGCTGCTCCTCCAGCGCGCCCCCCACGGCCTCGAGCAGACGCAGGGCGGCGAAGAGCTGCCCCCGGTCGAAGGCCCGGCCGGCCTGCTCGCGCAGCCAGCGCAGGCGCTCGTCGGCGATCCGTCCGGCGACGATCTCCTGCTCGAGCAGCGAGGGCGGCTCGGCCTGGAGCGGCGGGAGGCGCAGCAGGGCGTCGCGGCAGCGGCGCTTGGTGGCGTCCAGGTCGGCGCGCCGCAGCGCGGTCTCGAGCAGCCTCCAGGCGTCGGCTGCGCGTCCCTCCTTCTGGAAGGCCTCGGCGCGCGCCAGGATCGCGGCCAGCCGCTCCTCCCCGTCGCTGGGCAGGGGCTCGGGCAGCGCGACCACGGCGAGCGTGGCCAGGCCGGCACGGCGCTCGGCGTCGCCCCGGAAGGGCAGCACGCGGTCGGCGTCGGGATCGAGGAACCCCAGGCGCAGCTCGAGCTCGGTCCCGGGCCGGAGCCCGGACTCGCCGGGCACGGGCACGGGCAGGTCGTAGGCGATGCGCTGGCCCCGCTTCCAGGAGGCCGTCGGCGTGCGCGGGGCGTGGGAGAGGTCCACGTGGACCAGCCCCCCGTGCATCAGGTGGAGCCGGAGCCGGTAGGGCCGGGCCACGTCCTCCTCGACGTCGAAGCTGAGCCGGAGCCGCCACAGGCCCAGGTCGGCGGCCTCGCGGGCGTCGAGGGCGGCCGTGACGCGCACGGGCACCTCGGCCGGCTCCGGCGGCCCGTCCTCGGCCGCCCCCCCGCGGGCGAGCAGCAGCGCGAGCGCGAGGCCGAGCGGCGAGCCGACGGCGGCGGCTCGGGCACGGCGGGCACCAACGAGCGGCATGGGCGACCTCCGCGGGGCCCGGCCATCATCGCCGAACCCGCCCGCGGAGCGCGCCTGGGGGCGCCCCGGCCTGCGGCGGCGGGGGTTCGGCCTGCGGCCACCCCGCCCTTCCGCCCCTACGTCCGCGCCGGTCAGCGCGCCGCGGGGCGCTCGGCCTCGCTGCCGGGGGGCAGCGTGGGCTGCGGGTGGTGGATCCAGCCCCAGCCGCTGGGTTCGTCGTCGCCAGGGTCCAAGGCGACCCAGGCCGAGGGCGACGGACGAGCCTCGGGCTGCGGGAGCGTCACGTGGGCCGCCAAGCCCAACGCGCAGCCCGCAGCCACGCACGCGGTGCCCTGGGCCAGGCCCGCCCCGGCCGTGGGCGTGGCGCTCAGCGGCGAGGCGAACGCCCGCCCGGCCCGCGTCAGCCAGCGCACGAGCGCACCGACGCCCAAGAGGGCGGCCAAGGCCCCGCAGGTCCGGCGCAGGGCCAGCACCGCCCGGGCCAGCAGCGACCGGGTCGTGCCGCTGGGCTCGCCCCGCAGCACGGCGATCTCCTGGGGCGAGAGCCCGTAGGACCAGCGCAGGCGCGCCGCGCTGCGGTAGGGCTCCTCCAGCGCGTCCAGCACGCCCTCGGGCGCTT
>CAZPOZ010000663.1:0-2142 GCA_964588235.1 uncultured Planctomycetales bacterium | reverse complement strand
CGGGTTGCGCCGCCTGCGGGCCCGCCGCGGCTACGACCTCGTGCCCGGCGAGGAGCAGCGCGGAGCGCGGCTGAGCGCCGCCGCCGCGGCCTACCGCGCGGCCGCCGCGGCCGCGCCGACGCCGGAGGCCGCCGCCGCGCTGCGCGCGGCGGTGGAGGCGCAGGGGGCGGCGGTCGGCGACGATGCCGCGGCGCTCTGCGCCCTGGCGCTCGCCGCGGCCGAGGGCGACCTCGACCTGGCCGAGGCGCTCGCGGCGCGCGCGCTGGCCCTCGAGCGCCGGAGCGACGCGGAGGAGTCGCTGGGGGCCGTGGCGGCCTGGGCCGAGATCCGGCTACGCCGGGGTCACGCGGCCGAGGCGGCCTCGAGGCTCGAGCGCGCGCTGGACCGCGCCCAACGCGACCTCGGCGGCCGCCCGCACCTGCTGCTCGCGCAAGCCCACGCGCAGGCCGGTGACCGGCCGGCGGCGCTGCGGGCGCTGCGCACGGCGCTGATGCTCGAGCCCAGCCTCGAGGAGGACGCCCGCCGCTCGCCCCGCCTCGCGCCGCTCGCCGCGGGGGGGCTGCTCGAGCGGGCGATCCAGGCCGCGCGGACGGCCAGCGCCGCGGGCGAGGAGGAGTGAAGGTCCCGCCCGCCGCGTCGCTCGCTTGGGCACGACCTTCACGGGGCTGCCGTGCAACCGTTCCGCGGGGGCTGTCTGCCCCTCCCGCGGGCCACCCCTCGAACGGGGTGGCCATGACCCTCAGGGGGCGCGGCCGGCCAGGAAGATCAGCGCGTTGTGGAACAGCGCCGTCCACTTGGTGAGCGAGGCCGCATCGCGGTAGGTCAGCTCGCCGAAGTCGAACGCGCCGAACCAGAGCACGCGGCCCTCGGCCTCGGGACCGAGCACGTAGACGGGCAGGGGCGGCCCCTTCTCGGGCCGGGCCTCCACCAGCGTGACGGCCCCCGGCTTGAGCTTGGCGATCGGGTAGACGAACTTCGAGCCCCAGGGGTTGGGGCCCGACGCGCCCAGCTGCCAGATGCGGTGGCTCCACTCCGGGAAGGCCACGATGCGCGAGGCCGGGTGCTCGGCGCCCGCATCCGTCACGCCGAACGGCGCCTGGGCGGGCGACTGGAAGGTGCCCGGGACCGGCGAGCCTTCGAGCGGGCGGGGCTCGAGCACCGGCAGCAGCCCGGAGAGCAGCGGGTGCTGGAGCAGCGGATGCACCGCGGGCGTGACGGTCGGGGCGGCGCGGTCGGCGGGCGGGTACCCCGGCAGCACCAGCACGCCCAGGGAGCGCGCGCGCACGCGCTCGACGACCTGCTGCCAGAAGGCGTCCTCGAGCCGGCGGGGGTCGAGCCCGGCGATCACCAGCACGTCCACGTCCTGTGCGGCGAACCAGGCCGCGGAGGGCGGCTGGAGCACGGGCTCCTGGCCCGCGCTCACGAGCGCGGCCTCGGGTCCGACCGGGTCGGCGCTGAACGAGGTGAAGGTGTGCAGCGGATCCACGCGCAGCGCGCCGCCGATGAACGCGGTCCAGGAGCCGAGCCGCTCCATGACGAACAGCGTCCTCAGGGTGCGCTCGAGGCGCAGGCGCTGGGGCGGCGGCTCCTCGGCCGGCACCTCGCGCGCCGGGCCGGTCCCCGGCGTCGGGGTGTCGAGCCTGGGGCGGGGACGGCCGCCGTCGGGACGCCCGGACGGATCCGTGGGGCCGTCGGCGGGGCCGTCCTTGGCGAACGGGCCCAGGCCCGCGGCGTACAGCCCGACCCCGGCACCGACGAGCAGCACGAGCGCGAGCAGCAGACCTCGGTTCACGGCAGCCTCCGCGGCGGAAGGCCTCACGGTACCCGGAGCCGCGGCGCGGGGGACCCGCGGGCCCCGGGGGTCCCGCCTCAGGCGGGGGGGGGAAGCGCTCAGGCGCGCTTGTACCACTCCGTGGCCTTGCCCCGGTGCGCGCGCGCTCTCTCGAGCAGCGCCGACTGCTGCTCGGCGCTCAGCCGCGCCGGGTCGCGCGCCACGGCGGCGGCCAGCTCCACCTCGTCGGCCGTGCGGCAGCCGACCACCACGGTGGACACGTCCAGCCCGAACACGTAGCGCAGGCAGTCCTGCGCGGCCAGGCCCAGGGTGGGCAGCTTGCCCGAAGCGAAGACCTTCATGGCCACGCG
>CAZPOZ010000662.1:0-2144 GCA_964588235.1 uncultured Planctomycetales bacterium | reverse complement strand
GCCGGCGCGGGTCGTGGGCCGCCAGCGGCGCCGCCGCGGCGCGCTCGCGCACGCCGTCCGCCGTGAGGCGCCGGGCCAGGCGCAGCATCGCCGGCGCGTGCCCGCCTTCGCGCTCGATCAGCGCCGCACCGAGCGACTCCTCGCTGCGCCCGGCCCGTGCTTCGCGTACGCCGAGCAGCGTGAGCGCGAGCAGCGCGACGGCCGAGGCCCCCAGCCCCGCCGCGCGCGCGCCCCGCCCCGGGCGGCCCACCAGCGCCTCGAGCAGCGCGGCCGCCGGCAGGAGCAGCAGCGGCAGCAGCGCGTAGGCCGCGCGGTCCTCCAGCAGCGCGCCGGCAGGCAGCACCAGCGCCGACGGAGCCACCAGCGCCGCCCCCGCCAGGAGCGCGAAGCGCGACACGCCCGTCACGCGACCGCGGGCGGGCAGCGCGAGCGCGAGCAGCAGCGCCAGGCCGAGCGCCACGGCGGCCAGGAGCTGGGGACCGACGAGGGGGAAGCCCACCCCCGCCACGGCCTCCACGCTGCGGTCGGCCAGCAGCCCCACGGGCAGCCAGGCCTTCAGGGCCGCCCGCGCGAAGCCCTCGGCGGCGAGCAGCAGGCCGTCCCCCCGGCCGAGGTCCGCGGGGAGGTGGGGCGTGCGCCCGGGCCCGGGCCAGAGCACCAGGTAGGTGGCCAGCGCCGCCACGACGGCCAGCCAGGGGCCGCGGCGCGCGCCCGGGCCGGGTCGCCCGGACCGGTCCAGGAGCCAGAGCACCAGGGGCAGGCCGACGAAGGCCTCCTTCGCGAGGCAGGCCAGCAGGAAGAGCAGCGCGGCCACGGGGCCGAGCGCCGGTCGCGTGCCCGCCCCCTGCCAGGCGGCCAGGCAGCCGAGCGCCAGCGTGAGGCCCAGGACGTCGGCGCGCCCGGTCGCCGGGCCCAGGGCCCCCGCGGCGAGCGGATGCACGGCGAAGAGCAGCGCGGCGAGGGCCACGAGCGCGCCGCGCCCCGGGAGCGCCCGGCCGAGGACCCCGAAGAGCAGCGCGGCCGCCAGCCCGTGGAGCAGGAGGTTCGTCAGGCGCATCCCCTGCGCGGTGTGCGGGCCGAAGGGACCGCCCCAGAGCGCGCGCTCGACCGCCAGGGTGAACAGGGTGAGCGGGCGGTAGGGCTGGGCCTCCAGCTCCCCCGGCCAGGAAGGCTCCCGCAGCAGCCGGGGCAGCGACCGGGCCCCGGCGTCCAGGGCCGGGTTGGACGCCACGACGGGCACGTCGTCCAACACGAACCCCCCGCCGAGCAGTCCGGCCTGGGCGAGCCAGGCGCAGAGCAGCACGAGCCAGGCGCCTGCCAGGCGCAGCGGTCGCCCGGCCCGAGGGCCGTACGCGGGGCCGGCCGGGGGGCCGGGCGGGGGCGCAGCGGGAGTCGGGCCGGCGGCGGGGGGCAGGGTACGTCCTCGTCGGGGAGGAACGCAGGGCGCGGCCGGCGGTTCCCGGCGGGTCCCGCCGGCGGCGGCCTACTTGCCGTCCAGCTCGCCCCGCTTGGGCGGCGCGTACATGTAGGGCTTCACGTCCAGCGCGAGCATCTTCTGCACGAAGGCCTCGAAGTCCTTCTGGAGCGCGTCCCAGTCTTCCTCGTCGCGGATCTTGAAGCAGCGCCGGAAGGCCTCGGGGCCCTCCTCGCGGCCCAGGACGGCCTTCACGTAGGCGAGGATCTTGTCGCGGTACTTGCCCTCCAGCCCGTCCATGCACATGTAGAAGAACATCCAGCCCTGCTCGTAGATGTAGACCTCCTGGCCCATGCCGGGCTCGAGGCCGTTCTTCTGCGCGTAGGGGGCCGCCTCCGCGTACGAGGTCCACTTGACCATCTCGCTCATCTCGGCGACGTGGTACTTGCGGCCCTGCTTCTTGAGCATGGCGGCGATGTCCTGGGCGCCCTTGAGGCGGCTGGCGTTGACGCCGATGAACTCGATCTTGCCCTCCGGCGTCATCTTGTGCGCGCCGAAGTACTCGGCCATGCCCTCGCCGAACCAGGACTGGGTGTGGTTGGGGTTCTTCCAGCGGTTCACCTGGCGGTTGAACCAGTGCTCGAGCTGGTGCGTGCCCTCGTGGAGGTTCTTGCCGATCTCGAAGATCCGTTCCTCGCCCTTGTTGCCCTCGTCGAACAGGTAGATCCAG
>CAZPOZ010000661.1:0-2151 GCA_964588235.1 uncultured Planctomycetales bacterium | reverse complement strand
CTCGGCCTGGGCCACGTGCTGGCGGGCCTCCTCGACGTCGCGGAAGGCGCGGTACCCCGCCGTGGGGATGTTGTGCCGCTGCATCAGGCGCTTGGCGAAGGCCTTGCTGCCCTCGAGCTGCGCCGCCTCCCGGTTGGGCCCGTAGATCGAGAGGCCCGCCGCCTCGAAGCGGTCCACGATCCCGGCCACGAGCGGCGCCTCCGGCCCGACCACGGTCAGGTCCACGGCGTGCTCGCGCGCGAAGGCGAGCAGCCCGTCCAGGTCGCTGGGCAGCAGCTCGGGGAGGCACTCGGCCTCCTCGGCGATCCCGCCGTTGCCCGGCGCGCACCACAGGCGCGTCAGGCGGGGGCTCTTCCGCAGCGCCCGGACCAACGCGTGCTCGCGTCCCCCGGAACCGATGACGAGGACCTTCACGCGCGCGCCTCCGGCGGACGGCGGGTAGGGTACGGGCGCCCGGGTCCCGGGCGAGGATTGGCCCCTTCCACCTGCCTATCGGGGCCGCGCACCGTCCGTAGTGATGCTCCGATGACAGAGCAGCGGCCCGGAGGGCCGCCCCGCGCGGAGTTCCCGGGCGCCCCTGCAAGGGCGGAAAATCCGTGCTGGGGCCAGGAATCGGGCCTGCGGGACCCTGTGGAGCGCCGCGCACGGCTCGCTTGGCGCCCCGGAGGGCCGAAGGTAGGTTCACCCCGGTCGTTCGACACAGGCACGTTCCGACCCGCGCCCCTCCCGGGGGCGGGCGACATCCTGGGAGGATTCATGAAGAAGCTCTTCGCGATCGCGGCGCTGGTGTGCGGCGCTGGCCTGTTCACCGGCTGCAACTCCTGCAGCCCCTGCGAGCCCTGCTGCCCCGAGCCCGTCTACCAGAGCCCCTGCTGCCCGGCCCCGAGCGGCAACGTGACGGCGGCCCCCATGGCGGGTGGCGGCGGCACGGCCTGCGGCGCCGGCGGCAAGGCCTGCGGCCGCTAGTCGCTCGCGGCGCGTCTGCGCCGCGGACACACCTCGAGGCGCAGGACGGGGCCCCGTCCTGCGCCTCGTTTCGTTGAGGAGGCCTGCTGCGATGCCGCGCTCCCTGCCCCGCTCGCTGCGCCGTGCCCTGCCCGTGCTGTTGACCGTCGGGTTGCTGCCCGTGTGGGCGGCCTGTCGTTGCGACCCCTGCTGCTCCACGCAGGAGCCGCCGGACCCGTGCGAGCCCTGTGCAGCCCGGGCGGAGCGCCTGGCGCGCGAGCGCGGGCTCGAGGCCGGCGTGCAGCCCGGTGCTGACCGGGGGGCGGCTCTCCCTGCTGAGGTCGCGCCGGCAGCCGCGCCTGCGGCTGCACCGGTGGCGCCCGGGGCGGCGGCGCCGCGCTGAGGGTGCTGGGGTTTACCGGGATTTCACGTCCTCGGCCGCGGGCACCTTGCCTCGGGCAGCGCGCTTCCTAGCATGCGTTGGTCGAGGGGGGCGCGCGGTTGGGCGTGCCTCGTCCCGTTCCGATCCCGTTTCCGGGCGCCGCGGAAGGCGGTCGTCCCGCAAGGAGCCCGCATGAAGATCCGTTCGTTCCTGATGGTGGGGTTGCTCGGCCTGGTGGGCGGCCTCACGGCCGGCTGCTGCTGCGACGGCCCGTTCTGCGAGATCCCGAAGTGCGATCCCTGCGCGCCGAAGCCCTGCGCGCCGCCCTGCCCTCCGCCCTGCGCGCCGCCGCCCTGCGCGCCCCCGATGGCGAAGTAGGCGTCTGAGAGCGCCGGGGAGCGCGCCGCGAGGCGTGGTGCTCCTCCCAGGGGCCGGTAGCCCAGGTGGCCGCCGGCCCCTGTCGTTTCCTGCACGCATGCCGGGGGGCAGCAGCGGCCTCTTGGAGGCGTCTCGCGCAGCAGGGCGCGTCCAAGGGCCGCGCGCTGGGGGGCGAAGCCCCCCACACATGCCGGGGGGCAGCAGCGGCCTCTTGGAGGCGTCTCGCGCAGCGAGGCGCGTCCAAGGGCCGCGCGGCGGGGGGCCAAGCCCCCCGCACATGCCGGGGGGCAGCAGCGGCCTCTTGGAGGCGCCTCGCGCAGCGGGGCGCGTCCAAGGGCCGCGCGGTGGGGGGCGAAGCCCCCCACACATGCTGGTCGGGGCGATGGGATTTGAACCCACGACTGGCAGCTCCCAAAGCTGCCCCTCTACCGCTGAGGTACGCCCCG
>CAZPOZ010000660.1:0-2156 GCA_964588235.1 uncultured Planctomycetales bacterium | reverse complement strand
CGCGCGCCGGGCTTCGTCGGGGAGGCCCGGCCGCCAGGCCTCGAGCCGGCTGGCGCGCCACGGGGCCTCGCGCGGCGGACCGACCTCCGCCAGCGCGGCGGCCAGCGACCGGGCGTGATCGCGCAGGTCCTCGAACCGGGCGGCCTGCATCGCGCCCGCCTCGCCGAGCTCGAGCGTCACCTCGGGGGCCGAGCCCAGGGCCACCAGACGGGCCAGGCCCTGGAACAGGCTGCGGCCCAGCGGGCGCGGGCGGTGCAGGACCTCGGCATGCGCGTTCAGGCGGCCGGCGAGCTCCTGCAGGCGCTGCGCCTGCCGCTCCCAGTCCTCGGGCGCACGGCCCTCCTGCACGTCGAGCGCCTCCTGCAGCTGGGCGAGAACGCGCGCCTTCTGGGCCTTGTTCGAGTGCAGCTCGAGGCAGAACGGGCCCAGGCCGACCTCCTCCAGGCGCGAGCGGACCACGTGGAGCGCGGCCGACTTCTCGGAGACGAACAGCACGCGCTTGCCATGCCCGATCGCGTTCGCGATGACGTTCGTGATCGTCTGGGACTTGCCCGTCCCCGGCGGGCCCCAGAGCACGAAGGTGCGGCCCTCCGCGGCCGCGTGGACGGCGCAGAGCTGGGAGCTGTCGGCGTCCTTCGGGCAGAAGGTGTCGGCGAAGCTGCCGCCGCCGTCGAGCTCCTCGGGGCGGGGCAGGTCGCCCCCGCCGCCGAAGGGCTCGTTGGGCGTCTCGATCAGGTGCCGCACGACGGCGTTCTGCGCGAGCTCGGCGGAGCGCTCCTCCAGGTCGAGCCACATGAGGTACTTGGTGAACGAGAAGTGGCCGACGGCCGCCTCCTCGACCACGTCCCAGCGGTCCAGCGGCAGGAGGAGCGCGCGCACGCGCCGGAGGACGCCCGCCACGTCGAGCCCCCCGTCGTCCGTCCCGAGCTCCTCGAAGCCCTCCGCCTGGAGGCCGAAGTCGCTCTTCAGCTTCTGCAGCAGCGTCACGTTGACCCGCGCGTCCTCGTCGGCCACGCGCAGGCGATGCGCCTCCAGCACCGAGCGACGGGAGATCTCCAGCGGCACGAGCAGGACCGGCGCCCGGCGCTCCACCCGGCTGGCGGGCGACTCGTACCAGCGGACGAAGCCCAGGGCGAGGTAGAGCGTGTTCGCGCCGCCCTCCTCGAGGCTCGTGCGCGCGGCCCGCTCGACCTCGACGAGCCGTCGGTCCAGCTCCTCGGGTTCGAGGCTCGCGCGCAGGCGGCCCTGCTCCAGGTCGGCGCGCAGGAGCCCGTCGAGCAGGCGCTGCCCGGTCTGGGCCTCGTACAGGGCGGGATCGCGGGGGTCGCCCTCCGTGCCCGGCTTGGGCCGAGGCAGCACCTGGAACGCGCCGCCCTGCGCCAGCGACCGCTCCAGCAGGCCCAGGTCGGGGCACAGCAGCGGGACGGTCCGCCGGGTGGGCACGAAGTTCAGCAGCCGGTTGCGCAGCGAGAGGTCGAGCAGCTTGCGCTTCCAGCGCTGGACGCGGGCGGGGGCGCTCTCCGCGGGAGGCCGGGGCGGGGCGGGGGCCGCCTCGGGGCCGGGGCCGCGCGCGGCCGCCGGGACGGGGGCCCGCGACCCGCCGACGGCCTCCCCGGCCCCGGGGGCGACGGGGGCGTAGCCGCCCTCGGCCGCCCGCAGCGGCAGGGGGCGGATGCCGTGCCGGCGCGCCGCCCGCACGTCGATGCCGTAGGCGAACCTGCGCCCGTCCTCGAGGTGACGACGGGCGGCGGCCGCCGCCTCGGCGAAGGGGAGCGGGGGCCGCTGCGCGACCCCGGTGGCCTCCACGACCTCGATCGACCCCAGGGCCACGCGCTTGAGGAGGCGCGAGGCGTCGTCGAAGGTGGCGTCCGCGAAGCCGTCCTCGACGAGCCACGCGCCCACGAAGGCGTGGCCCTCGAGCAGCGCGAGCAGGGGGTTGAGCCCCGCCTGCTCCGCGGCCGCGGCCAGCAGCAGCGCCAGGTCCAGGCAGGTGCCCAGGCGCGCGGCGACCAGCTGGTCGGGGGTGCGGATCTTCTGCCCGTCGCGCTCGAAGCTCGCCGGCGGGGAGGCGTAGGTGAGCCCGAGGTCGGCCGCGGCCTGGTCGAGCGCCGCCAGCAGCGCGCCGGCGCGCGCGGGGTCGCGGCTCGGGTAGGCGT
>CAZPOZ010000659.1:0-2162 GCA_964588235.1 uncultured Planctomycetales bacterium | reverse complement strand
CACCGCGGCGACGAGGTGGCGGTGGACGTGGGCGACCTGTGCATCGACGAGAAGCGCGTGGTGGGCTCCTACTCCGCGTCGGTGGACCTGGCCGACGAGGCGGCGGAGGTGGTCTTCTCGCGCGCGATCGACGTGCGCTCGCTGGTCACGCACCGCGTGCCCCTCGCCGAGGCCCCGCGCGCCTTCGCGCTCGCGGGCACGCCGGCCGACGAGGTGGTCAAGGTGCTGGTGCTGCCCGAGGCGGGCCCGCGCTGACCGTGCGCCGGCTCGTGCTCCACGGGCCGGGCGACGTGCGCCTCGAGGAGGCGCCCACGCCCGCGCCCGGGCCGGGCGAGGTGCTGCTGGCGCTCGAGACCGCGCTCACGGGGGGCACGGTGCGCAAGACGGTGGCCCGCGGCAGCCACGCGCGCTTCGGTCCGCCGCCGCTGCCGCTCGGCCACGAGGGGGTCGGGCGCATCGAGGCGCTCGGGGCGGGCGTGCGCGGCTGGAGCCTCCACGAGCGCGTCCTGCCGGGCGACTCGGCAGCCTGCGGCCGCTGCCGGGCCTGCGCCCGCGGCCGCGGGGTGCTGTGCGGCTCGATGCGCTGGCTGACGGGGATGCTGGCCGACCACGTGCTGGTGCCGGCTCCGATCGTGGTGGGCAACCTCCACCGGGTGCCGGCGGGGCTGGCCAGCGAGGTGGCGGCGCTGGCCGACAACCTGGCCTCGGTGCTCCACGGGGTCGAGCGCACGCCGGCCGCCCCCCACGACCGCGCGCTGGTGATCGGCAGCGGGCCCCTGGGGCTGCTCTGGTGCTGGGCGCTCTCGGGGGCGGGCGCCGAGGTCACGCTCGCGGGGCGGCGGGCCGCGCCGCTCGCTGAGGCCGCCGCCTTCGGGGCCCGCAGCACCTGGCTGCTGCCCGCCGACGGGGCGATCCTGCCCCCCGCCGAGCCCTTCGACCTCGTGGTGGAGGCCGTGGGGCAGCCGACCACGTGGAGCCTGGCGCTGGAAGCCGTGGCGCCCGGAGGAGCGGTCAACGGCTTCGGCGGGCCGCCGGACGGGACGCGGCTCGCGGTGGACGCCCGGCGGCTGCACTACGAGGAGCTCACCCTGAGCGCCTCGTTCCACTACGCGCCGCGGCACCTGGCGCGCGCGCTGGCCCTGCTCGCCGGCCCGGGCCCCTTCGCCGGGCTGCTCGAGCAACGCACGCTGACCCTGGAGGAGGCCGCCGCCGCGCTGGGGCGGGGCGGCTCAGGCAAGGCCGTCGTGCGGCCCGGCTGAGCTCGGGCGACCGAGCGGCCTCAGGGGCCCGTGCCCCGAGCCCCGGCTGATTGCACTCTGCAACCTTCAGGCGCCCCGGCGTGCATAGCGCCAGCCCCTCAGCAGCAGCTGGAGCAGGAGGTAGATGGCCGCGAAGGTGAGCAGCTCCAGGTGCAGGCGGCTGAAGGCGCCTTCGGGCGGGCCCCAGATCCAGCGGGCCAGCACGTAGGCGGCGAACCCGGCGACCACGTCGCGCAGGAGGGGCAGGAGCCGGGAGCGGATCGACACGGGGGGCGCCTCCGGCGCCACTCTACGGGCGGGCGCGCGGGTGGGCGCGCACGGGGGGTCGGCGCCGGGGCAGGCGGCGCTCCGGGGGGCCAGCACCCCGCCGCAGGCGCGCCGCCCGCGGGTCGCAGGCGTACAACGACGGCGCCATGAGCAACGAGATCATCATGACCCTCGGCCGCGTGTCGCGATCGCACGGCAAGAAGGTCGTCCTGGACAACATCAACCTGCAGTTCTTCCGCGGCGCGCGCATCGGCGTGATCGGCCCCAACGGTTCCGGCAAGTCGTCGCTGCTGAAGGTGCTGGCGGGGGTGGACAAGGACTTCGAGGGCTACCGGCACGTGGCCGACGGGGTGCGGATCGGCTACGTGCCCCAGGAGCCCCAGCTCACGCCGGGCACCGTGCGCGCCAACCTCGAGGAGGCCGTGCAGGCCACGCGCGACCTGCTCGTGCGCTACGAGAAGCTCAACGAGCGGCTGGGCGAGGGCCTGGACCCCGACGAGATGCAGCGCGTGCTCGACGAGATGGAGCGCGTGCAGACGGAGATCGAGGCCAAGAAGGCCTGGGATCTCGACCGCCAGCTCGAGCAGGCCAGCCACGCCCTGGGGCTGCCGGCGATGGACGCCGACGTCGGGCGCT
>CAZPOZ010000658.1:0-2169 GCA_964588235.1 uncultured Planctomycetales bacterium | reverse complement strand
ACCACGCAGGCCCGGGTGGAGGC
The DNA here is from genome assembly GCA_964588235.1 of uncultured Planctomycetales bacterium. GTDB lineage: Bacteria > Planctomycetota > PLA2 > PLA2 > JAEUHO01 > CAZPOZ01. The sequence continues at coordinate 2,146 of CAZPOZ010000658.1, read as the reverse complement.
CTCCATCTGGAGCAGCGTCAGCGGCACGCCGACCTCGTTGTTGTAGGAGGCCGGGCTCGCCACCACGTCGCGCCCGAGCACCAGACGCACCATCTCCTTGACGGTGGTCTTGCCGCAGGAGCCGGTGACCCCCACGACCGGCACGTCGAAGCGGCTGCGGTACCAGCGCGCCAGGTCGCCCAGCGCGCGCGTCGTGTCGCGCACCAGGATCACGTTGGACGGCATGCGCACGAACTGCGCGTCGCGGGCCGCCAGCGAGAAGCCGGCGCCGTTGAGGAACGCCTGCTCCACGAAGGCGTGCGCGTCCAGGCGCCGCCCGCGCAGCGGGATGAAGAGCGCGCCGGGGGGCACGTCGCGGCTGTCGGTGGTGACGGCCGGCACCTCGGGGTCGCCCTGGACGGGCCCGGCGGGGACCCCGCCGGTGGCGCGCAGCACGTCGGAGAAGCGGATCGTTTCCATGGCCTTCCTCTCATCGTCCGTCCGGGGACCCCCGGGGGGGCGTCGTCTCCACGCGCCGGCGGGCGCGCAGGCGGAGGGCCTCGCGGACCTCCACGACGTCGTCGAAGGGGAGCTTGAGCGCTCCCACGAGCTGGTAGTCCTCGTGGCCCTTGCCGGCCACGAGCACGCTGCTCCCCGAGGGCGCCTCGAGGACGGCGCGGCGGATCGCGGCGCGGCGGTCGCTCTCCACCACGGCGCGCGCGCGCTGCTCGGGGCTGAGCCCGGCGAGCATCTCGTCGAGGATCGCCTGGGGGTCCTCGGTGCGGGGGTTGTCGCTGGTGAACACGGCCCGCCCGGCCATCTCCGCCGCCACGCGGGCCATGCGCGGCCGCTTCGTGCGGTCGCGGTCGCCGCCGCAGCCGAACACGCAGATGAGCGGCAGCGCCCCCACCGCGCTGAGGAACCCGAGCACCTGCCGCAGGGCGTCCTCGGTGTGGGCGTAGTCCACGAAGACGTTCAGGTCGCAGGGCTCCTGCACGCGCTCCAGGCGCCCGCGAACGCCGGCGAGGCAGGCGGCCCCCTCCGCCGCGCGCATGGGGTCGAGCCCCAGGCCGCTGGCCGCGCCCACGGCGGCGAGCAGGTTGAGCACGTTGTGCCGCCCCACCAGCGGCGTGCTCACGTCCACCGAGCCGGCGCCGGCCACGACGAGCCGGAAGGTGGTGCGCTCGGCCGAGAGCACCACGCGCTCGGCCCTGAGGTCGCACTCCGGCGGCTCGCCGTAGGTCAGCACGGGCCCGCGGCACAGGGCCGCCAGCCGGTGCCAGACGGGATCCTCGCGGTTGAGCACCGCGGTGGCCTCGGGGCCCAGGTCGCGGAACAGCAGCGCCTTGGCCTCGAAGTAGGCCTCGCGGGTGCCGTGGTAGTCGAGGTGGTCGCTGGCCAGGTTCGTGAACGCCGCGGCGCGGAACGACAGGCCCGCCGTGCGCCCCTGGTGGAGCGCGTGGCTGCTGGCCTCCATCACGGCGGCCGTGCACCCGGCCGCCCGGGCCCGGGCCAGCAGGCGGCGCAGGTCGAGCACGCCCGGGGTGGTGTTCTCGGCCGGCACCGGGGCACCGTCGCCCAGGTCGTAGACGATCGTGCCCAGGAGGGCCGTGCGGCGGCCGGCGTGCCGCAGGGCGGAGGCCGTGAGGCAGGCCGTGGTGGTCTTGCCCTTCGTGCCGGTGACGCCCACGAGGTCGAGCGCGTCCTGCGGGCGCCCGTACCAGGCGTCGGCGGCGGTCCGCAGCGCCAGGGCGGCGTCGGGCACGCGCAGCTGGGGCAGCCCCTCGGGCAGCGCGTCCTCGGCCACGACGACGCGCGCCCCGCGCCGCGCGGCGTCGGCGGCGTAGGCGGCGCCGTCCACCTTGCTGCCGGGCCGCGCGAAGAAGGCCTCGCCCTCCTGGACCCGGCGCGAGTCGTCGGCCAGGCCGGCGAGGGGCCTGGCGGCGAGCGCGCCTCCGGCCGCCGCCGGCCCGGCCGGCAGGGCCACGCCCAGCAGCCGGGCCAGCTCGCCCACGGTGCGCGGGGCCTGGGGTGCCACGCTCATGCGCAACGCCCCCGGGAGACGCGGCGCGAGGCGCGTGCGGCGCGCTGGAGCGGGGCGCTCAGGCCGCTGCCTCCTCCTTGCGCAGGCCGCAGGCGCGTCGTCGTCGTCATCGGCCTTCCGCTA
>CAZPOZ010000657.1:0-2170 GCA_964588235.1 uncultured Planctomycetales bacterium | reverse complement strand
CCACGAAGGCGTCGAAGGCCGCGTCGTAGTCCTTGAGCTCGGTGCCGAGCACCTCGCGGAACACCTCCTCGGTGGTCCGGTCGCGCGCGAAGGCGCGCAGCATCTGCGGGATCACGGCGAAGCCGCGCGACTCCGTCAGGTGCTCCGCGATCAGGCCGCCCTGGTAGTAGGCGAAGAGGATGTCGGGGCCGCGGAAGGCCGCGTTGATCTTCGCCATCTTCAGCAGGCGGCCGGTGGACCAGCGGTCGAAGAGCTCGCGGTCCATGTCGCGCCCCCACCGGGGCCGACGGGCCTGCTCCTCGTAGACCGACAGCCCCTCGGTGAGCCAACGCGGCACCTGGCCCTCGGAGACGCCCAGCGTGACCACGTGCGCGAACTCGTGCCAGGCGGTGCGCGACCAGGAGAACGAGCCCAGCTCGCGCGACGTCGGGCCCAGCAGGGTGATCACCTTGCCGAAGCACACGCCCAGGGCCGGGAGCCCGGGCACCCCCACGCTGCGCACGGAGAAGTCGTCCACGCGGTGGAAGGCGTCCACGTGCACGACGGGCTCGAGCGCGAGCCCGTACTTGGCCGTGAGCGTGGTCCAGGCCTCCTCGAGCAGGGGCAGCAGGTAGGGCTCCAGGACCGCCGCCTCGGAGGGCGCCATGCGCACCCGGAACCGGGGCGTGGTGGTCACGGGGAAGGCCTTCATCGCGGACAGCGCCGTGAGCCAGTTGTCGCGCTTCACGTCGGCGTAGTGCTTGCTCCTCTCGTAGGCCGTCTCGAAGGCCCGCTCGGCCTCGTCCACGCGGCCCAGGTTCATGAGCGCCTCGCCCAGCGTCACGTGGGCCAGCGCGTCGGAGGGGTCGAGCGCGATGGCCTTGGCCGCGAGCTCGGCGGCCACGTCGTAGCGGCGCTGCCGCTCGCCCACGAGGTCGGAGACGGTCAGCCACAGGCGACCGTAGGTGGGATCGCGCCCGAGCACCTCGGCCGCCAGGGCCTGGAAGGCGGGCTGGTCGCCCGCGATCCACAGCCGCGCGGCCTTCACGGCCCGGGTCTCCTTGTCGTGCGGGTTGACCGCCAGGGCCCGGGCGAGCAGCGCGTCGGCCTTCTCGTAGTCGCCGTTGCCCACGTGCACGGCCGCCAGCAGGCGCAGGGCGGGGACCAGGTGGGGGTTGGTGGTCAAGGCGCGCTCGAGCTGCCGGATCGCCTGGTCCTGCTGGTAGAAGACCAGCGCCACCCGCGCCACGCCCACGCGGGCCTCGGCCAGCTCCTCGTTCGACTTGAGCGCCTGCCGGAAGTGGCGGTTGGCCGTCGACTGGCCCTTGGGCCCCCGGTCCTCGAGCCAGACCTCGGCGTAGCGCAGGAGCAGGTCGAGGTCGTCGGGCAGCGCCTTCACGCGCTGGGCCAGCAGCGACAGCGCCGGGGCGAGCATGTCGTCGGCGGGGTTGGGCGAGAGCCAGGTGGCGCGGATGGCGGCGTGCGCAACGGAGGGCAGGTCCTCGTCGGCCACGCGGCCGCGCGCGTGCGCCGCGCAGACGGCGTCGTAGGCGGCCAAGGCCTCGGCCCGCCGGCCGTGCTCCTCGTGGACGCGCCCCAGGACCGTGCGCGCGACCAGGTCGTCGGCCCGGAGCCCCAAGGCCTCGTGGGCCAGGCGCTCGGCCTCCGTCGTGCGCCCCAGGGTGAGCAGGAGGCGCAGGCGCAGGGCCTGGGCGGGACGGTCGTCGGGGCGCCGGGCCAGCAGCCGGCCCACCTCGCCCAGGGCCTCCTCGTACGCGCCCCGGCGCTCGTGCACCCGCGCGACGAGGAAGGGCGGCAGCGGGTGCTCCGGGTCGAGCTCGGCCAGGCGCTTCATGCGCGCCAGCGCCTCGTCGTGGTTGCCCGTGCGGAAGGCCCGCTGGCCCTTCTCGACCTGCAGCGCGATGCGCTCGGCCCGCTCCTCGGCCTCCGCCTCGCCCTCGCCGCGGGCACCGCGGGGCGCCAGCGCCCCCAGGACCGCGAGCAGGAGCAGCAGCCCCGCCAGGGCCGGCGCCGGCAGGGCCGGGCGGGAGCGGGGAGGGCGGCCTCTGCCTTTCGGGCCGGGGCGCGCCCCGGACGGGGGGGCGGTGGGGCTCACGGGGGCTCCGCGACGTGCGGCCGCGATCCAACCCGCGGCCGCAGCGGCGACCGGCCCCCACCCGACCACCCCCCG
>CAZPOZ010000656.1:0-2171 GCA_964588235.1 uncultured Planctomycetales bacterium | reverse complement strand
GCGCCGGCGGCCCCTCGCCCCGCCCGCGCCCGGGGCGGCCCCGCGCGCGGGCCCGGCGCCCCCGGGCGGCGCGCGCCTCCTGGGGGTCCGGCCGGCCCTCGGCGGCCCGATCCGGGCTCGACCGGACCTCGAGCAGCGCCCGGCGCGCGGGCCCAAGGTGCCCCGCGGCCCCGAGCACCTCGGCCTCCAGCAGCTGGAGGGCGGGCCGCTGCGCCGCCGGGACCGGTCCGGCTCGCGCCCGCGCCAGCACCGCCGCAGCGACCTCGACGTCCCCCCGTTCGAGCAGCGCGCGGGCAGCCAGACGGGCCGCCTCGACGGCCTCCGGCGACGGGGCCTCCAGCCACAGCGCCTCCATCCAGCGGGTGAGGGCCTCCTCGTGGTGGTCCCGATCCCACAAGCGACGACCGAGCTCCGTGAGGGCCCTCGGGCGCAGGCCGGCCTCCGGGAAGTCGCGCAGCAGCTGCTCCAGGGCCCGTACGCCCTCCTCTCCGGGAAGGGCCTGCGCCGCGTCGAGCCCCTGCGCGGCGCGGGCCTCGCGCTCCGCGCGGCGGGCGCGCTGCGCCCGGTCGTCCAGGTGGTCTCGCAACGCCGATCCCAACCACGCGGCCAGCGCCAGCGCGGCCAGGCCGCCGCCCCATCGGGCCAGCCGGCGCCGCGCGCGGCGCGTGCCCTCGCGGCGCACCTCGGCGAGGCCCAGCGCGCGCAGCCGCTGCGCGTCCTCGGCCAGCACCGGTTCCTCCGGGGTCGGCGCCCCTCCGAGCTGCCGGGCCGACTCGAGGGCGCCGACCGCCCGCTCCACATGCTCCAGGCGCTGGGCCGCCTCCCGCTGGCCGGCTTCCGTGAGCGCCTCGGCGGCGCGCCGCACGCGCTCGCGCCGCTCGCGCGCCGAGGCGCTCTCGGTCTGCCAGCGCCGCACGCCCTCGGCCAGGGCCTGCGCCGTGCCCGTGCGTCGGCGCTGGTCGGGGTCGAGTGCGGCGCGGCAGACGTCGGCCAACCCCGCGGGCACGTCCGCCGGGAAGGCGCCCGCGCCCACGCCGACGAAGTCCCGGAGCCGCTCGACGTAGGTGAGGACCGGATGCACCGGGACCGGCTGCCTCCCGGCGAGGATCTCGTGCAAGATCACGCCCAGGCTGAACACGTCGCTCGCCGCGTCCATCGCCGCCACCCGCTCGCCCACGGCCTCGGGGGCCAGGTAGCCCGGCGTGCCGAGCATCGTCGCCACCGTGTGCCGGTAGCCGCCGGTCTCCGCGCCGGCCTCCGCGCCCGGCGGCTCGGGCCCGACGAGGCCCGCGTCCCCGTCCGGCTCCCGCCGCGGCGAGAGCTCCTTGGCCAGGCCCCAATCCAGCAGCACCACCTCGCCGAAGGGGCCGCGGGCCACGTTCTCGGGCTTGAGGTCGCGGTGCAGCACCCCCTGCGCGTGGGCGTAGGCCACCGTGTCGCACAGCCTGAGGAACGGCTCGAGCTGCCGCAGGCGCACCTCGAGGGGCTCGCCCTGGATCTCGCGCAGCTCGTCGGCCCAGGTGGCCAGGCCCGCCGCCGGGTCGCCGATCAGCCGCATCGTGTAGTACGGCACCCCGGCGTCGGTCTCGCCCAGCTCGTACACCGGCACGATCCCCGGGTGCTGCAGGCGCCCGGTGATGCGCGCCTCCTGGACGAAGCGGCGCAGGAGCTCCTCCACCGACGTGCCGCTGCCTCCGGACGAGGTCGGCGGGCCGAGCTCGAAGGGCGAGGCGCGCGTGGCGTCTTCCTCCGGGCCCGCCGGGGCGGCGCGCAGCACCTTGAAGGCCACGCGGCGGCGCAGCTCGGCGTCGCGGGCCGCGTACACCACGCCCATGGCCCCGCCGCCGACCTTGGCGAAGTCCACGTAGCGCCCCGTCCGCACGCGGGCGAGCGGGGTACGCGCCAGGCGGGCCAGGTCCGCGTCCAGGCGCTCCACGCGGGCCAGCGCCAGGCCCGCGTCGCCGGCCGCCTCGTCGAGCCGCCGGTCCACGGCCCGGGCCCAGGCCTCCCGCGCTCCGGGGGGCAGGCGCTCGGCGACGGCCTGCCGGGTGAGCGGCTCCTCGCCCGTGAGCAGGGCGAGCAGGCCGGCGCGCCCGCCCAGGCCCCGCTCCAGGGCCACGTGCAGGGCCAGCAGCGCGGAGGCGTCGTGGTGGGGTTGCACGCGGAGCTCC
>CAZPOZ010000655.1:0-2173 GCA_964588235.1 uncultured Planctomycetales bacterium | reverse complement strand
CCCTGCACCGCGCCTCGAACGTGGACGATCCCGGGCGCCTGGGGCGCTGGCTCGACGCGCTTCGCGACGCCGCCCGCGTGCTGCCGCTGGTCTTCCCCGTGCATCCGCGGACGCGGCGGCGGCTGCCGGCCTCCCGCGTGCGGGAGCTCGCCCGCCGGGGCGTGCGCCTGGTCGCGCCGCTCCTCCACCGGGAGTTCCTGGCGCTCCTGGAGCGGGCCCGGTTGGCGGTGACCGATTCGGGGGGCGTGCCGCTGGAGGCCTCGCTGCTCGGCGTGCCTTGCCTCACCCTGCGGGCCCGCTTCGAGCACCGGCTCACCCAGACCCGGGGCACGAACCGGCTGCTGGGGGCCGATCCCCGACGGCTCGGCCCGGCCGTGGCCGACCTCGTGGAGCGCGGCGGGGGCCCGCCCTCCACCGCGACGCTCCCGCCGGAGTGGGACGGCCGGGCCGCCGAGCGCATCGTCGGGCGCTGGGAGCGGGGCTCGGGGTCCGTATAACGAAGTAGTACGAACGGGGACGCCACAACCTGTTTCTGGAAAACGACTTGCGAACAGGCCTGTGCATTCCTGTTGGGAGGCGCGGGTCCGGACCCTAGGCTCCCTCCCCGCAACGACCTTCCTGGGAGCCGTCATGGCGAAGTACTTGGTCACCGGGGGCGCGGGCTTCGTCGGCAGCCACCTCGTGGACGCGTTGGTGGCGGCGGGCGACAAGGTCACCGTCTACGACGACCTCTCCACCGGGCAGAAGCGCAACCTCCAGGACCACCGGCCCACCGACGTGCGGCTCGTCGAGGGCGACGTCTGCGACGACAAGGCGCTCAAGCGCGCGGCGAAGGGCTGCGACTACGTGCTGCACCTGGCGGGCCTGCCGGGGGTGGAGCGCTCGGTCAAGCACCCGGAGGAGACCCTGAAGACCGCCTTCGTGGGCACGCTCAACGTGCTCTCCGCGGCGCGCGAGCTGAAGATCAAGCGCGTGGTGCTGGCCTCCTCGGCGGCCGTGTACGGCGAGAGCCCGGTGCTCCCCAAGGAGGAGAGCATGCTCCCCACGCCCTTCAACCCGCTGGGGGCGGGCGCGCTGTGCGGCGAGGAGCTGATGCGCGTCTTCTACACGACGTACCGCATCGAGACCGTCTCGCTGCGCCTGTTCAACGTGTACGGGCCGCGCCAGGCCTGGGAGTCGCCCGACGGCCCGGTCGTGCCCCGCATGTGCGCCGCCATCCTGCAGGACCGCCCGGTGGTGATCTACGGCGACGGCAAGCAGTCGCGCGACTTCGTCTACGTCAGCGACGTCGTGGAGGCGTTCCGCCTGGCCTGCACGGCGCCCAAGGCCGAGGGCGAGGTGTTCAACGTGGCCTCCGGCGCGCGCCTGTCCACGAGCGGGCTCCTGGCCGTGTTCGGGCAGCTGCTCGAGCGCGAGTTCCTGCCCACCTTCGAGGAGGCGCGCGCCGCCGACGTGCGCCACAGCCTGGCCGAGACCCAGAAGGCGCAGGAGGTCCTCGGCTTCCGCCCGCGCGTCTCGATCCACGAGGGCCTGGTGAAGTGCCTGGTCTGGTACCGCAAGGCCCTGGGCAAGTCGGTCAAGATGCAGAAGTCCTCCGGCGCCTCGCAGCAGCCGTCTTGAGCGCGTCGGCCGGGTCCGCCGGGCCGCCCCGCCTGCCCGTCGGGGCGGTGCCGGCCCTGCTGCTGCTGCTGGGCCTGCTCCTGCGGGCGCCGTCGCTGGCCCTGCCCCTGCTGCCCTCCGACGCGCGCCTGTCGGAGGCCGCGGCGGACCTGGCGGCCGAACGCTGGCCGGCGCTCGACGGCGAGGGCCCGCTGCTGCCCGCGTTGGCGCTGGTGCCCACCGCCATGGGGGCCAACCCTGCCTGGGTCCTGCGGCTCCTGAGCCTGGCCTCTGGCGCGGCGCTGCCGGTGCTGCTGCACGCGCTCGCCCTGCGCCTCAGGGTCGGGGCGCGGACCGCGGCGCTGGCCGGGCTGCTGCTGGCGCTGCATCCCCTCTGCGTCGCGCACGCGGGGGGGCCGGAGGCGGGCGCCCAGGGGCTCGCGCTGGCGCTGCTGCTCCTGGCCCTGCTGCGCCTCTCCCGGCCCGTCCCGGTCCCGGCGCGGGGCGCGTACGCCCTGCTCGTCCTCGCGCCGTTGCAGGTGCGCGGCATCGGGCAGGCCGTCACCGAGGCGCG
>CAZPOZ010000654.1:0-2175 GCA_964588235.1 uncultured Planctomycetales bacterium | reverse complement strand
GCCCACGCCGCGCCCGGGCGCGCCCTCCCCGGGGCCGGGCGCCGGGGGCGCGGTGCGGCCTGGAACCCCGGCGGGGGGTGCGCCCGTGCCGGGCACGTCCGGAGGCACGACGCGGGCGCTGCGCCCGCCGGGGACCTCGGGCGGCGGGGCGCGCGCGCCGGGCGAGGCGGCGGCGCTGCGGCCGCCGGAGGGTCCGGTGGGGGTGGCCACGTCGAAGCTCTCGCTGCCGACCGAGCTGCCGGTGGGCAGCAAGGGCGGGCAGGTGAGCGACCCGTTCGGGCTGGCGGAGGCGGCCTCGGGCGTGCGCTCGAGCCGGCAGGCGCCGGCGCGCACGCCGCCGGAGCACCCGTCGGCGGGAGGCCGCGCGGTGCTGGCGCCCGCGGGCAGCCGGGCCGAGGGGCCTCGTGCGCGCGGCCCGTCGCAGGCGCCGCCGCCGCGGCGGCCGGGGCCCGAGGTGCGGGGCACGGCCGCGTCGATGCTGGGCGCTCGCGGACTCGAGCTGCCGGTGGGCAGCAAGGGTGGCGGGCCGGTGCACCCCTTCGGGCTGGATCCGGCGGCCGTGGCGGTGAGCGCGCGGGCCGTGGCCCGCCAGACGCCGGCGCGGGAGCAGGCGGCCGCGGGCGTGCAGGCGCCCGCGGGTGGGCACAGCGCCGCAGTCGGCCCGCGGGCTCCGGTGCCCCCGGGGGCTGGGCAGGCGGTGCCAGGGGTGGCGAGGGCGCGGCCGGCAGGCGCTGGGCTTGAGCGCGAGCCCGGCGGGGCCTCGGGCCGCCCGGCGCTGCGCCCCGGGGCAGCGCAGCTGCGTCGCAGCCTGGACTGGCTGGGCGCGGCTCAGGGTCGTGGGCCGGAGGGCCAGGGCGGCTCCGGGTGGGACGAGGAGGCCGAGGCGGGCCCCGAAGCAGGGTCGGGGGGCTCGTGGAGCGCGGTGGGCCCGCCTCCCGCGGCGGCCGCCGCCGGGCTCGCGCGCGCCCCCGAGGGGGGCGGCCCGCGCGGGGGCGGTGGCGGCGGGGCGGACGTGGGCCGGGTGTTGGAGCGCCTGAGCGAGGCCGGGGCGCGCGAGGGCCAGGCCCTGGGCGCGTACCGGCAGGCGCAGGAGGCCTTCGAGGGCAACGTGCGCTCGATCCTGGGCGACCCGTTCGTGGGAGCGGAGGCCAAGGTTGCGCGCATCGGGGAGGCGCGCGAGCAGCAGCAGGTGGACCTCAAGGCGCAGGCCTTGGCGGAGGCGGAGGCGCAGACGCGCGCGGCGGGCGAGGCCTATGCGGCGGTGCAGCAGGGCGTGGAGCGGGCGGTTCCGGGGCAGTGGCGCGAGCGGCTGGAGGAGCTGGTTCGCCGGAGCCAGGCTCCCGGTGCGGTCTACCAGCGCCGGCGCGACGACGTGACGTCGAACCGCCTGGCCGGCGACGAGGTCCGCCGGGCGGGCCGGTGCTACGCCTCGTACGTGGCGCGTGCGTCGGGCACGGCGCTGGGCCGTCACGCGGCGCTGCGGGAGGTGGAGCAGCGCCGGACGAGCGACGTGAAGGAGCGCGGCGCGGCCAACGCGAGGCTGGACGCCCGGCAGAAGGAGCTCGGGGAGCGGGAGGCGGCCTCGAGGCGCAAGGGCGAGCCGGGGGCGTCGGAGCCGCTGGGCCCGTACGAGCGGCGCGAGCTGTCGCGGCTGCGGGCCGACGCGCCGGAGCGGGCGCGGGAGATGGCGCGGCTCAAGAAGGCGTCGGACAAGGCGTCGGCCGAGCGGCGCGCGCACGTGAAGAAGCACGGCGCCAAGATGGCGCGCGATCTGCGTCGCAAGGCGGAGCAGGCGCGCGCCCAGGCGCAGAAGCTGGTGGGACCGATCGCGCGCGGGACGGACCCCGAACGCGTCGCGCAGCGGATGGAGGAGCTGGGCCGGCTGGGGCAGGCGGCGGCCGACCTGGAGGCCGAGGCGCAGGCGATCGAGCAGGCGCTGGCGACGGCGGAGGCGCCGCCGGAGGCGGCTCAGGCCCCGGGCGGGGCGCCGCCGTCGGCCGAGGTGCCGCCGGGCTGCCCGGGCGACTACCTCGAGCGCTGCTGCACGTGCAGCGACAAGAGCCTGTGCCGTTGCCAGTCGATCTACCGTCCCGGGGCCGGTGGGGCCGGGGCTGCGGCGGCGGGGAGCGCGTCCGCCGGTCCCGGCGGGGCCGTGTCGCAGCAGGGGGGGGGCGG
>CAZPOZ010000653.1:0-2178 GCA_964588235.1 uncultured Planctomycetales bacterium | reverse complement strand
CGGCCTTCGACGCGACGGCGCAGCGACTGGAGGGCACGGACGCCGAGTTCGCTCTGCGCCTGGCCGCGCTGCGGCGGGCGGCCGAGCGCCGCCGCGCCGTGGCTCGCGGCGAGGACCCCGGGGCGGCGACCTCGCTCGGCGATGCGCTCGACACGGCCGAGGCGCTGGATGCGCTCGGGAAGCGCCCGGAGGCGGGCGACGCGCTGCGCGCGGCGCTTCAAGCGCAGCCCCTGCCCCCGGGGACCGAGGACGCCGCGGACGCACACGCCCAGGGGGCCGCGCTGCTGCTGCGCGGCGCCGCGCCGGATCCCGGGGGGGCGGCGCGGCGCGAGCAGGCGCGGGGGCTGATGCGGCAGGCCCTGGACCTGCTGGATCCCGCTCCGCACGGCGCGCTCCCGGCTGCGCGCCTGGAGCGGCTCGTCCGCTGGCGCGGGGAGCAGGCCTTCGCCACGGCGCGCGGGACGGAGGCGCTGAGCCTCCTGCCTGCGTCCGAACAGGCGGCCTGGGCGGCGCTCTGGGCCGATGTGGACGCGACGTGCGCTCGGCCTCTGCCCGACGACCCGGGCTTCGAGCCTAGCTCCCGCTGAGGAAGATGCGCACGGTGCTGGCGACGCCGCTGAGGAGGTCGTCCTCGAGCACCACGATGTCGTCGTCGCAGTCTCCGTCGAGGTCGGCGCAGAGGAGGTCCGCCACCAGGTGCCCTGCGGGCAGCACGAAGGGCGTTCCGCGCACGAAGGCCGAGCCGTTCGCCTGCCAGGGCGTCACGCTGAACGCGGCCGGCGGCTGGCCCTCCGCGGACGCCACGACGGCGTCCAGGGGCCCCGCGCGATCCAGGTTGCCCGCAGTGATCTGCATGACCGTCGGGTAGTCATTCAACCCAAGCGAGGTCCGGGGGCCCTCCACCAGCGTGCCGTTCTCCAGGCGCAGCACCGTGAGGTCGAGCACACCGGTCAGCGCCAGGAGATCGTCGTCGCCGTCCTGGTCCATGTCGTGCGCCGACAGCCGGTGCACGCCGTCGATGCAGGCGCCCAGCGGCAGCGACGCACCCGCGTCGATCAGCACCCGCGCTTCCCGCAGCGGCGGCGGCAGGTTGTTCAACTGGATGTAGGGCTTCCCCAGCGTGAGGCCCACCTCGGGGGCGGCTCCCAGGCCCATCGAGCAGGGGTGCAGCGAGCGCGAGAGGTTCGAAGAGGAGCCGATCGGTGCGGGGGCCAGGAACGTGCCGTCCCCCTGTCCCTTGAGCATCACGATGTCCTCGCTCGTGAGCTTGGCGACCCGGCTCACGAGGTCGGGGATGCCGTCCCCGTCCATGTCGGCCGCCGCCATCGGGTCGAGCTGGAACGCGGCGCCGGTCTGGGTGGTCACGGAGTTGAGCAGCGCGGGGCCCTGGCCCGCGAAGAAGCCCGCCGACCCCGTCTTGCTGTTGCAGACCACGTCCAGATGGGTGTCGCCGTTGAACCGGCCCACCGCCACGGTGGTGAGGTCGGCCGTGGCGGGTGCGAACACCACGCCTCCCGGGGCGCCCTGGGGCGCGGGCACGGGGTTCAGGATCAGCACGATCTGCCCGGTGGAGGGGTCGGCCACCACGATGTCCAGGCTCCCGTCCTCGTCGATGTCGCCCACGGCCATGTCCACCGGGTGCCGGGAGCCGAGGTCGAAGGTGGGGCCGGGCGTAAGCGCCAGGGCCGCGCTCGGGGAGGAGCCGCCTCCCGAGCCGCCGCAGGCTCCGATCAGCAAGGCGAGGAGACCGGCGGCGAGGGTCGTGGGCAGCGTGCGCATGGAGGGGTCCGGGAGGGGCGGCTACTCCCTGGTTCCGCGCTCCGGGTGCTTTCGCGCGGGGCCTTTGAGGCCCCCGGGAGGCCATTTTCTGCGCCTCCTCGGTTTTCCACCGCCGCCACCCCGGCTTGTGGTCCACTTAGCGGGTCGCCCGGCCCCTGCGGACCGGTCGGCGTTCGAGTGGCTGTCCGATCGTTGCCGCGCGCCCGCTGGGCGCGGACGCGACCGCGAGGGTGATTCGAGTAGCCCCTTAGATAGACCCTACGCAGGTCGGATCAGGTCTCCCATCAGCACGGTCGAGTCAGCCGCCGCCTTCGGCAACCGGGTCTCGGGCTCCGGACGTCGCGAGCCCGCTGGGCGCGTCGCCGCACGCCAGGCGCTGGCTCGCCTTCCTCTGTCGTG
>CAZPOZ010000652.1:0-2188 GCA_964588235.1 uncultured Planctomycetales bacterium | reverse complement strand
GGCCTCCCTGCCCTCGGACCTGCGCTGCGAGGTGCTCGAGTTGGGGCCGCTGCCGCCGGCCGGGCTGCTCGCGCTGCTCGCCGCGCGCCTCGCGCGCGAGGCGCTGGCGCGCGACCTGCTCGCGCCGCTCGAGGGCGCGCTCGACGGGCTGCCCGGCGAGGTGCTGCTGCTCGTGGACCAGCTCGAGGCGGCCGGCGCGCTGGCGACGGCGCCCGACGGCACGCGCACGCGCCGCGACCGCCCGCTGCCCGAGAGCGCCCTGCGGCTGCCGCGCGCGGCGGCCGAGCGGCTGCGCGGCCGGCTCGAGGCCCTGCCCTCGCCGCTGCGCGAGCTCTGCGACGCCGGCGCGGTGCTCGGGCCCACGTTCGAGCCGGGGCTGGTGGCGGCGATGCTGGGGCTCAGGCCGCTGCGCGTCGTGCGCGACCTCGCCCACCTCGCCCGCAGCACCGGGCTGCTGCGCGGCGCGGGCCGGCGCTTCGCGTTCGCCTCCGCCGGCACGGCGCAGGGGGTGCGGCGCCTGGTGCCCGAGCCGCTCGCCCGCGCCCTGCACGCGGCCGCGCTCGGCGCGTTGGCCCGCGACCCCGCCCTCGCCGGCGGCGAGGACGGCGACCTGCTGCGCGCCCGCCACGCGCTGGGCGCGGGCGACGCCGCTGCGCTCCAGGAGCACCTGCCGGCGGCGCTCACGCGGCTGGAGGAGGCCGGCGCGCTCGTGGCGGCGGCCGACGCGCTGCGGCGGGCGCTCGAGGAACCGGGCCTGCTGACGGGCGAGGCGCGGCTGACGGCGCTGCTGCGGCTCTCCGACCCGGCGCGCTACCGCGGCGGCTTCGTCGAGTTCGAGGCCCGGCTGGCGGAGGCGCTGCCGCTGACCCGCGACCGCCCGGCCGCGAGGTCGCTGGTGCGGCAGCGCCAGGCGGTGCTGGCGCTGGACCGGGGCGACCTCGAGGGCGCCGCGGCGCTGCTGGAGGAGGCCGAGCGGGCGGCGGCGGACGCGCCGGCGGAGGCGGCCCTCAGCCTGGACACGGGCCGGCTGCGCGCGCGCGGCGCGCGGGCCGCGGGCCGCGGCGACGAGGCCCTGCGGCTGCTCGAGCGGCACCTGGAGCGCCTGCGTGCGGCGGGCGCGCCCGAGATCGAGCAGGCGCGCACGCTCTACGCCCTGGGCGTCGCGCTCCGGGGCGGCGCCGAGCCCGAGGCGGCGCGGGCCCCCCTGGAGGAGGCGCTGCGGCGGGCCCGGGCCGCGGGCGACGTCCCGCTGGTGGTGGACGCGCTCAACAGCCTGGCGTTCTTCCCCTTCGTGGCCGGCGACCTGGCCGCCGCGCTGGTGCTGCAGGAGGAGGCGCTGGCCCTGGCCGTGGGCAGCGGACGCCGCACGGTCGAGGCGCTCGTGCGCGGCAACCTCGGCCGCACGCGGCTGCAGGCGGGCGACCTGGACGGCGCTCTCGACGAGGCCCTGCGCGCCGAGGAGCTCCTGCGCACGCACGGCGACGCGCCGGGGCTGCGTGGCGTGCTGCGCCTGGTCGTGCAGCTGCGCGCGCATCGCGGCGAGGCGGCTGCGGGCCGTGAGGCCCTGTCCGACCTGCTGGCGCTGGCGGGCCCGGGCGCGCCCGTCGAGGAGCGCGCCTTCGCGCAGCTCATGGCCGGCAACCTCGCCTCGGCCGCGGGCGACGCCGAGGGCGCCTGCGCGGCCTACGACGCCGCCCGCGGGCTGCTCGACCCTCGCCTGCACGCCAACGCCTGCCTGTGGGTCCACCTGCGGCGGGCGCGGGCGCGCGAGGCGGCGGGCCGCCATGCCGAGGCCCGGGCCGACGCTTCGCAGGCCGAGCGGCTGGCCGTGCAGGTGGGGGCCGAGGCCACGGCGCACCTGGCGCGCGCGCACGCCGCCGCGCTCGAGGGCCGCCTCGCGCCCGGGCTGCTCGCCGAGCGCGAGGCGTTGGGCGCGCGGCTCTCGCCCCTCGAGGCCGCCTGCGCCGACCACGACCTCGCGCGGGCGGGCGGCGGCGAGCCGCTGCACGCCCGCGCCCGCGCGGGCGTGCTGCGTCTGGCGGAGGCCCTCCGCCCGCCCGCCCGCCGGGCGTTCCTCGAGGACGTCGCCCTGCACCGCGAGATCCTGCGCGTGCGCGGGTGAGGGCCAACGCTACCAAGATAGGCGATGCGAGGCACGTGCGGCGCGCTGGAGCCGGGCGCTCAGGCC